>DATKBQ010000689.1:0-5271 GCA_035546375.1 Planctomycetota bacterium
TCGCCGGCGTGGTGCGGCGGGCGTGAGGTTAGGGACGGCGCGCGAGGGGTAGGCCCGCGGTTGCGCGTCGAGCGCGCCTGGCTGGTGGCGTTCGCCGGGAGCCACTCACCGGTGGAGCAAGCTTACAGGGGCGCGCTTCGCGCGCTTCGGCGGCCGAGTACGGCCGCCGGATTCCGCGTCCGGTTCGGCCGCTCGAGCGCCGAACCTACCGCGGAATTCAAGTGAAGAGCTTCGCGCCCGAATGGAAGAACGAGGCTTGGATCGCCGGTCGATCTTCAAGGCGTATTGCGAGGGGATCGACGCGCGTGCTGGCAGGTCTCTCTGCATTACGACGATCCAACATCGCCCTTCACCATCATATTCGGGCGCGAAGCTCTGCTACCTGAGCTCCGCGGGAGGATCAGCCGTCTGCGGCTGATCCGGACGCGGAGCCCGGCGGCCGTACTCGGCCGCCGAAGCGCGCCTCTGCACGCTTGCTCCCCCACCACCGCGAGAACGTAGCACCTGCTTCGTTCACCACTTGAATCCGCGGACATTCCTGCGAGCACACACGCCCCTCCCAGGCCCGCGCTCTCCCGCTTGCACTCGGCACAACCGCACCCGCCCAACTACCCATACACCGGCACCCAATCCCGCGTCAGGTAATCGCTCAGCGTGAACCCGATCAGGATCACCAGCCACACCAACCCCGCCCCCGCGAACACCCACACCAGCGCTCCCGACCAGCGCACGTGCATGAAGTACAAGACGACCAGCGCGCCCTTCAGCCCGGCGATCGCGAGCGCGATGGGCGTACCCAGCACGCCCATGTCCACCTGCGCACAAGCCACCGTCGCGCCGGTCAGCACCAAGAGCCCGAGCCATACGACCACGTAAACGCGCAGCGGAACCGCGTGCTCTTCCGCCCTCGAGCTCATTCGTGCGCCCCCAGCAAGTACAAGAGCGGGAAGAGGAAGATCCACACGATGTCGACGAAGTGCCAGTACAGCCCGACGATCTCCACGTGGCTGTGGTGCTCGGGTGTCACGAGCCCGCGCATCGACCTCGCCAGCACCCACGCCCACAGGCCGATCCCGACCACCATGTGCACCGCGTGCATGCCGGTCATCACGAAGTAGAAGCCGAAGAACAGCCGCGCGGGGGTCTCGTTCGCTCCCTCGAACAGGAAACCCGGCCCCGGCACGAGGTTCTCGTGCCACTTGTGGCCGTACTCGACGAGCTTGATCGCCAGGAACGCCGCGCCGAGCACCATCGTCGCCACGATCCAGGCGTTCACGGCCCTCGTCTGCCCGAGCTGCGCGCAGTGGACCGCCAGCACGACCGTCAGGCTGCTGCAGATCAGGACCACGGTGTTCACGCTGCCGAGCAGCACGTCGAGGGTGCGGCTGCCGGCCATGAACTCGGCCGGGAACGCGTGCCGGTACACGGCGTAGCCGGCGAACAGCCCGCCGAAGAACATCACCTCGGTGACCAGGAAGGTCCACATCCCGAGCGTCGAGGCCTCGCGCTGCTGCGCGAGGTCGGCGAACTGGTGCGCCAGCGGTCCGCCGGTCTCAGACAACCTGCGCCTCCGTGGCGACGTCGGCCCCCTCCAGGTAGTCGTAGGACTCGTGGGTGACGACCGGAGTCTGCTCGAAATTGTCTTTGGGCGGCGGCGATGGCGTCTTCCACTCGAGCCCCGTCGCTTGCCAGGGGTTCGGCTCGGCGGCCTTCGAGTACTTGAGCGACCACAATAGATAGGCGAGCGGCAAGAGATAGCCCGCGCCCAGGATCGAGGCCCCCGCCGTCGACATCACGTTCAAGACCGCGAACTCGTCCGCGTAGGCGTGGTAGCGGCGCGGCATCCCGAGATAGCCGAGGACGAACTGCGGGAAGAACGTCAGGTTGAAGCCGATGAACAGGATCAGCGCCGACAGCTTCGCCAGGAACTCGGGGTAGAGCCGGCCGGAGATCTTGGGCCACCAGTAGTGGATCCCGCCCAGGTAGCCCATCACCGCGCCGCCCACCATGATGTAGTGGAAGTGCGCGACGACGAAGTAGGTGTCGTGCACGTGCACGTCGAGCCCCATGCATGCCAAGAAAAGCCCCGTCAGCCCGCCGATCGTGAACAGGCCGATGAAGCCCAGCGCGTACAGCATCGGCGTCTGCAGCGAGACCGATCCCTTGTAGAGCGTGGCCGTCCAATTGAAGACCTTGACCGCCGAGGGGATCGCCACCAGGTACGAGAGCAGCGAGAAGACCAGGCCGGCGTACACCGACTGCCCGCTGACGAACATGTGGTGCCCCCACACCAGGAAGCCGAGCACGGCGATCGCCAGGCTCGAGCCGGCGATGAAGCCGTAGCCGAACGGGCGCTTGCGCGTGAACGCGGCCACGATCTCGCTGACCACGCCCATGCTCGGCAGGACCATGATGTACACCGCCGGGTGCGAGTAGAACCAGAACAGGTGCTGGAAGAGCACCGGGTCGCCGCCCAGCGCCGGGTCGAAGATCCCGATCTGGAACAGGCGCTCGAGGGCCACGAGCACGATGGTGATCGCCAGCACCGGCGTGCCCAGCGTGATCACCAAGCTGGTGGCGTACATGGCCCAGATGAAAAGCGGCAGCCGCGACCAGCGCAGGCCCGGCGCGCGCATCTTGTGGATCGTGACGATGAAGTTGAGCCCGGTCAGGATCGACGAGAATCCGGCGATGAAGATCCCGAGCGCCGTGGCAATCACGTGGGTGTTCGCGTACACGCTCGAATAGGGCGTGTAGAAGGTCCAGCCCGTGTCGACGCCGCCCGAGATCACCGCCCACAGGGTGATCACGCCCCCCAGCACGAACAGGTACCACGACAAGAGGTTCAGGCGCGGGAAGGCCAGGTCCTTCGCGCCGATCATCATCGGCACCAGGAAATTGCCGAGCGTGGCCGGGATCGACGGGATCAGGAAGAAGAAGACCATGATCACGCCGTGCATCGTGAACAGCTTGTTGTACGTCTCGGCCTTGACCAGATCGCCGGCGGGCGTGATCAGCTCGAGGCGCATCAGCACGGCGAAGAAGCCGCCGATCATGAAGAACAGCGTGATCGAGATCAGGTAGAGCAGCGCGATGCGCTTGTGGTCGGTGGTCAGGAGCCACGACTTCACGCCGTAGCCGGCGGTCAGGTAGTTCTCGCGGCGCGCGTGCACCGCGGGGGCCGGGGACGGGGATTGGCTCGTCACCGCCGCGACCCTCCGGCCGGCGCCGCGCCGAGCGACTTCAGGTAAGCGATGAGCTGCAGCACCTGGTCCTCGTCCACTTGGCCGGCGTAGCTCGGCATCAGGGGCTCGAAGCCTTCGGTCACGAGCGCGTGCGGATCGAGGATCGACTGGCGCAGGTAGCCCTCGTCGGCGAGCACCGTTCCGCCGCCGGCCAGCGCCACCTGGCGCCCGTAGAGCCCGGCCAGGTCGGGGCCGCGCGGCCCCGACGTCGGCGAGTGGCATGTGTCGCAGCGCAGCGCCTCGAACAGGCGGTGGCCGGCGTCGACCGGGCCCTCGAGCACCGGCGTGCTCGCGAGCCAGCGCTCGTACTCCGCCGGCTCGAGCACGTGCACGCGCCCCACCATGTGCGAGTGCTTCGTGCCGCAGTACTCCGCGCAGAAGAGGTGGTAGGTGCCGGGCCGCGTGGCCTGGAACCAGGTCGTGCTGTAGCGGCCGGGCAAGACGTCCCGCTTCAGGCGGAAAGCGGGCACGAAGAAGCTGTGGATCACGTCCTGGGAGATCATCACCAGCCTCACCGGCTCGCCGAGGGGGACGTGCAGCTCGTCGATCTCGCGCTGGCCGCCGCGGTGCTGGATCTTCCACATCCATTGCTTGCCGACCACGTGGATCTCCGTCGCCCCCGCGGGCGGGTTGGAGACCTCCACGAAGAGCTTCGCGCCCCACGCGAACATGCTGAGCGCGAGGACCAGCGGCACGCCCATCCAGAAGAGCTCGAGCGGCAGGTTGCCGGGGATCTGGACCGCTTGGTGTCCCTTGCTGCGCCTGTAGCGGATCGCGAAGACGACGATCAGGACGCAGATCAGGAGCGCGAAGAACCCGCTCACCCCCAGGAGGTAGAAGTAGAGGTGGTCGACGTCGCGGGCCCAGGTCGAGGCCGCGTCGGGGAAGAGCGGCAGGCCCTCCTTCACGGTCGGAACCCTCCCGCGCCGCGCGCCGCGCGCCGCTCACGGCGCAGCGACACCAGGAGGAACCCGCCGAGCAGCGCCAGCGTGGCGATGCCGCCCAGCCGAAGCGCGCCCGTGATCGCCAACCCGTAGCGGCCCGTGCTCGGGTCGTAGTGCAGGCACAGGAGCAGCACCTGGTCGACCGGCGAGCCGATGCGCTCATCGGCGGCGTCCACCAGCGCCAGGCGCAGGTCGCGTGCCGGATACTCGAGCCCGTAGAAGTAGTGCGAGAGCACCCCCGCCGGCGTCGCGACCATGACGCCGCTGGCGTGCGCGAACTGCTGCGCGCGCTCGTCCCAGGCGTAGCGGAAACCGACCGCGCGCGCCAGCGCGTCGATCGAGGCCTGCTCGCCGGTCAAGAAGTGCCAGCCGCCCTCCGATCCAGCTCGGCCGTAGCCCTCGACGTACTGCTGCGCCTTGCGGCCCGCCAGCTCGGGCGTTTCGCGCGGGTCGATGCTTACGGCGATCACGTCGAAGTCGCGCCCGACCACGAGCGGGATCGCGCGCAGCGCGCGCAGGAGGTCGTTGAGGACCAGCGTGCAGAGCATCGGGCACTCGTAGTAGACGAGCGCGAGCACGCACGGCCGGCCGGCGAGGAGATCCCCGAGCGCCACCTCGCGTCCCGCTTGGTCGCGGAAGACGGCGTCCAACGGCAGGCTCTCGCCCAAGCGCTGATCGATGCCGACGTCCTGCCGCGGGTCGAAGCGTTGCACCGGGTCCTGCGCCGGGGCCGGCAGCGCAGCCAGCGCGAGTAAGGCCGTGATCGGAGCGTTCCGCCTCATCGCCGTTCCTCGCTCGGCGCGCCCGGCCAGCTCGGCGCCGGCGCATCCCGCGCCGGCAGGCCCTCTTCCCCCAGGATCTCGATCGCGCGCTCGATCGGGATGCGCACGACACCTGCTTCGCGGTCCACCCAGGCGTAGCTTCCGAGCAGCGCACGCTCGCGAGCGAGCCACTCGCGCAGGTCGTGGCGCGGCTGGGGTTCCAGGCGCGGCGCCGGCGGCAGCTCGCGCGGCGCGACGCGAGCCTCGGCTCCGCCGCGCGGCGCGCCGCCGGTGAAGGCGTCGAGCACCCAGTGCACGGCG
>DATKBQ010000690.1:0-6282 GCA_035546375.1 Planctomycetota bacterium
CCCTTGCGACGCTTCAGTCGTCCTGGGTGGGGACGTCGATTTCGAGGGTGGGGGTCGTGGGGCCGGAGTGGGTCCACTCGAGGTGGGCGGTGAACTCGCGCGGGAAGGAAGGGGCGACGTTCAGCCCATAGGAGCCCGGGGCTAGCTCGATGGAGAGCCGGCCCTCGGCATCGGTCGTGTGAGCGCGCATCGAGCCGCCTTGGGGACGGAGCCATACCATCCGCTTTGCCATGGGCTCACCTGTAGCTCGTTCGATCAGGCGCACTTCGCCGGGCACGACGAAGACGTCGACGGAGCACTCCGCTTCGAGGCCCGCCCGCACGAGCACGGAGCCCGGGGCTTCGACCGACCAAGCGCCTTCCACGGGGCGCACGCTCACGATCCATTCGCCCGGAGGGAGATGGGATAGGACGGCCGACCCATCCGCGCCGGTGACGGCGCCGCTGCGAGAACGGTTCTCGGGATCGGAGCTGTGCGCTTCCACCACGTAGCCGGCCAGAGGCTTGCCCGCGCGGGTGGCGAGGGCGCGGAGCGAACCGAACCAGCGTTCCGAGAGATCCAGCTCGACCTCCCGCACGTGGCCGGCTTCGATCTCGACCGTGGCCGCTTCCATTTCGGGGCCCGGCACGCCGAAGGAACCCCTGAAGCCCCTCGGAAGCATGACCATCGGTGCGCGCAGCACCAGGAGGACTTTTCCGGCGGGTAGAGGGCCGGACTCGAAGTGGCCGTCCGCGCGCAGGGTGAGCTCGATGCCCTCGTCATCGAAGGGATCCTCGATCACCGCAGTTGCTTGGGGACGCAACAGCAGTTTCAGGGCCTGGCAAGAGCTCCCGGCGGGCCCGATGAGCTTCCCGCGCAGAGTGCCGGCGAGCGGTAACGTAATCACCACTTGGCGCTCTTCGCCTTCGGAGAGCTCGAGCGGTTCGAGGGTGGCCACCAACCAGTGGTTGACGATTCCGTGTAGAGCCCAAATGCCTGGCTGTACGTTCGGAAATTCGAAGCGACCTTCGCCGTCCGACTGGGCCGAGATCGGCTTGACGTCGCCGTCGCTGGTCCAGACCGCGCGCACGAGGCTGACGGCCTCGCCTTGCCGCATCAAACGGACTTCGGCAGCCGCGACCGGCGTGCTCCCATCCTCCAGCACGACGCGCCCTCGCAGGACAGCGCCGCGTTCCATGCGGGCGACGAGGAGGCGCGATTCGCCCGGCGCGAGCTCGCCCAGGGGCAGCTCGAGGGTCGTGTAGCCCTCCGCCGCCACGACCAGGGTCCCCTCGGTTGCGGGCAGGCCGGTGAAGATCCCGTCCGCGGGGGGCTCCACGGTGGGCGCGAGGAGCTGGAACTCGTTCGGTCGCCAATTGCTGCCATCGAAGCGCAGGCGCAGGTCGTACCGGAGGAGTCCCTCGCCGGTGCTCGCATCGACGACGCTGAGCTGCACGCCGGCGCTGCCTCGAAGCCGGGCGTCGAGGCGGGTGCCAGGCTGGACGCCGTGCTGGCTCCAGGGCTCGAACCGCGGATCGTCGATCTCGACGCTGTAGGTGCCAGGCTCCAGGTCGTTGAAGGCGTAGCTCTGCGAGGAACCGGCGATCTGGTTTGGCGAGCGCGGCTCGATCCCGTTCCCGGACAAATGGATCGCCTCCGCGCTCACGTTCTGGGTATGGAAGGGCCGGGTGAACGGCACCACGACGATGCGCCGAGATTCGTCGGGGCCGGCGTAGCGGATCGTCGCTTCGAGCACTTCCTGGCCGACGACTTCGACCGTGGACCCGTTGATCCAGTTCGAGATCCGCGAGTAGGCCCTCAGCTTCACCAGTCCGGGAGGCAGATCCTCCAGGCGCGCGACGCCGCTGGCGGGGTCGAGGTCGGCCATGCGTCGCACCGCATCGCTGTCGGGCGAGGAGATGGGAGCGATCGAATCGCCGTACACGGTCCAGCCGGATCGGATCGGCTCGCCCTGCGCGTTCACCATGCGCACGACCACGGTGCCGCCGACGCTCAGCTCGACGGTACCGAGGTCCAGATCGGCCCCCGGCGCGATCTCGCTCCAGCGCCACGACGCCCCCGAATGGCCCTTCAGCTCGGCCTCGAGGACGAACTGGAAAGCCCGCGGCGGGTCGAGCTCGATCGCGAAGCGCCCATCGAGATCGCTCGTCGTGCTGGGATCCTCCCAAGTCTCCGGCAGCCCATGGGCCATCACCCGTTCGTGGTTCCCCTGCCAGCCGCGCATGCGCACCTCGACCCCGGCGGCCGGCCGGCCGCCAGCCAACACGAAGCGACCGTGGACGCGGGCCAGGCGGAGTTCCGGCTCCGGCTCCTCCACGTCGAGGGTGACGCGGCTCTCCGCGACGGGCTCGGACTCGTCGGGCACGGGCGTGCTCGCCGTTTCGTTCGGAGTCACGGCGGCGGGTTGTTCTTGCGCGCCACTCGACCGTTCCGGCGCCCCGGCGGGGGACACGGGGCGCGCGCTCGAATCGCCGTCGCGGGTCAGTAGGTAAACGCCGAGCACGAGGGCGAGAAGGGCTGCAAGGAAGAGGCGTGCGCGCATGGGTAGAGGGTACGGACTCGAGCCGAATCCCACCATTCGAGCCCGCCAGCTCACTGCGGCGGCCCAGGAGCGCGCGCGCAGTCCGTGGCTGCTAGTTCATCCTGCAGGAAAAGAAGCTGCTCGACGCTTGGTCTCAGGTCGACGCGGCCCTCCTCTGCGACCTGGCGGAATCGGATGGTGGGTGTTGTCCAGACTCCAGACTACTTCACCAACTCCCGGAACGCGGTCATCCCGCGCAGCAGGTCGAACTCGGTGTTGCGCTGCTCGCTCTTGATGAAGTACCCGCGCGACTGCGCGGCGGCGAGGGCGGCCAGAGACTCGTCGGGGTTGCCGAGCACCGCGTGCACCGCGGAGGTCTGGAACGAGGTGAAGCCGTCCTTCGGGCCCAGCTCGTGGGCCCGCTCCAGCTCGGCGGCGGCCTCCTCGCGCAGGCCCATCCGCGCCAGGAGCAGCGCCAGGTGCATGCGCGCGTCCTGGTCGTCGGGGACCTTCTCGAGGCGCCGGCGCGCGCCGGCGATGCCGCGGTCGGCGGTCTCGATCGCCTCCTGGTAGCGGTCGAGGCGCATCAGGACCTGGTAGAGGTGGTCGTAGCTCGAGATGTAGGTCGGGTTCAGGCCGATCGCGCGCTGCAGCAGCGGCGAAGCGCCCTTGAAGTTGCCCTCGCGCGAGAGCAGCGCGCCCAAGAGGCGGTGCGCGAGCCACTCGTCGTTGTCGAGCTGGATCGCCAGGCGGTACTCGCGCTGCGCGTCGACGAAAAGGCCGAGCATGTGGTAGCAGAAGCCGAGCGAGGTGTGCGCCGGCGCGCAGCCCGGGTCGACCGCCAGCGCGCGGCGCGCGTTCTCGCGCGCCTCGTTCAGGAAGGCCTCGTCGCCGTCCCAGTAGAGGAACTTCCGCCCCAGTGCCTCGGCCAGCCAGGCGTAGCCCAAGGCGCAGTGCGGATCCGCCTCGATCGAGCGGCGCAGGAGGCTGATCGCCGCCAAGAGGTGCTTGGTCATCCCCCGGTGCAGGATCTCGTGGGCGCGCTTCGCCCACTCGAGGGCCTGCTCGGGGTCGCGCGCGCGGGCGGCGACCGGCCGCAGCGCGTGCTCGGCGAGCACGCGGCGCAGCGAGCGCGTCGCCGAGCGCACCAGGTGCGCCTGGAGGCTCCACTCGTCCTGGTCGACGTGCTCGATCGTCTCGCGCCACAGCTCGGACGCGGCGCCCTGGGGCGGGAGCTTCTCGAGCGCGAGCGCGAGCAGGCCGCGCGGGCCGTCGACGCAGAGCTCGCCGCGCAGGGCGAAGTCCGCGGACACCTCCGGCGGGACGTTCGCGTCCTGGAGCAGCGTCACCGAGACGCCCGAGCGTCCCAGCTCGGCCGCCAGGTCCTTGCGCAGGCTCGCCGACAGGGCGTCGGCCGGCTCCCCGCCCTCGCAGGCGAAGGGCGCGAGCGCGATGTGCCCCGAGAGCGGGCCCGGCGCCGCGACGCCGCTGCTCGCGGCCATGCCGTCGACGATCGCCATCAGGACGCCGTGCGTCACCTGCGCGTCGGGGTAGCGCTGCTCCGGGTCCGGATGGAGGCACTTCATGATGAAGTCCTCCAGCGCGGTCGGCAGACCGGGGCGGACCTGCGTCAGCGGCCGCGTGTTCCCGTCCAGGATCGACATGCAGACCTCGGGGAACGAGGTGCCCGGGAAGGGCAGGCTGCCGGTCAGCGCGTGGTAGAGCAACGCGCCGAGCGAGAAGATGTCCGAGCGCGCGTCCAGCTCGTCGCCGCGCACCTGCTCGGGCGACATGTAGAGCACCGTCCCGACCAGCATCCCGTGCTGGGTGATCGTGGATTCGCCGTTCGCGCGCGCGATCCCGAAGTCCAATAGCTTCACGGTCGCGTCGTGCAGGACCATCACGTTGGCCGGCTTGAGGTCGCGGTGGATCAGGCCGGAGCGGTGCACGAGCGCCAGGGCGGAGGTGAGCTGGACGGCGATGCGCAGAGCCTCCTCGAGGCCGAGCTGCTGGTCCTTGATGATCTTGTCCAGGGTGCGACCCTGGAGGTACTCCATCGCGATGTAGCGCCGGCCGGAAAACTCGCCGTACTCGAAGATCGTGGCGATGTTGGGGTGCGCCAGGTGGCTCGTGTGGCGCGCCTCGCGCTCGAAGCGCTGGTCGGCCTCGGGGTCCAGCTCCACGTGGGAGCGCAGGATCTTCAAGGCGACGGTGCGCTCGAGCTTCTTGTCGACGGCCCGATAGACCTCGGCCAACGGACCCTCCCCGAGGAGGTCCGTGCGGGGATCGAACCGGAAATGGGCAAAGTCCATCGAGAGCGGCCGGGGGCGCGGCCCCGTGGCTCTCGGCAGGGCCTCCCCCCGCGCCTGATTGTACGGCCTGGAGGCCCCGGGCCGGTCCCGCGGACCCGCAGGCGCGCCGCCAGGATGGCCCCCCCAGCATGGAACTGGTCAACCTCCGAGTCGTAGTCAAAATTCCACTTTCTCGCGCCGCCGGGAGAGCGCCGGCGGCCGCGACCGGCTGTCGGTCTGGGATCCGCACGATGCGCGCCGTTCTCCGGCACCCCGGGACGAGTAGAAGGAAGGCTGTGAAGCCGGCGGACTCGAGCGGCGCGGAGCCCAAGCCCCTGGGCGGGCTCGTGCCCTTCGAGGAAGGCGACTTCCACGCCCTCTCGGAGGGCCTCGCCCGCGATCCCCAGTACAACGACCGGCGCTTGCTCGCGCGGCGCAAGCTGGGCGCGATCGCGAAGGAGGCGGCAGCGCGGATCGCGGCCGAGAGCGGCGGCTCGCTCGAGCTCGCCACGCGCACCAGCCTGCACCAGCCGCACGCCTTCAACCAAATGCGCGTGCGCCGGCTGTGGGCGTATCTGTGCCGCGACCGTAAGGAAAAGGCGCGCCTGCGCGGCGTGCTCGGCGCCGAGCTGGCCCGCGACCTCGACGCGGCCTACCGCAACGCCTACCTGTGCACCGCCCTGGAAAGCGACTCGGTGGAGGTCAGCCTGCGCATCCATCCCGAGGCTTGGTACGACGGCCAGAACCTGGTCCATCGCGTGCGCAAGGAGGGCACGGCCATGTGGCGCGCGCTGCTGAATGCGCTTCCGGGATACCGCCTGCGACTGGCCGATTGGAAGGGAGAGTGGTCCTGCGGCGAGCTGAGCGCCGATCGGCTGGAGGAGTTTCTCCGCTACTACCGCCCCGGCGATCACGCCCTGGTCGTCGAGCGGCGCTTCCCCGCGCCCCCCGGCGCCCGCATGCCGGCCCTCCAGCCCTCGGTGCCCGCGGCCCTGGTGGAGGAGCTGGGCCGGCTCGCCCCCCTCGACCGCTTCACCGCCTGGTCGGCCGAGAGCGATTTCCTGTTTGTAAAGTGAGCCCTGACCGCGGGCCCGCGCCGGCCTGCGGCTCACTCGGCATGGCGGTTGTAACTATCGGTTCAACAAGCAGTTAGCTCCGTTTCGCGCGGATGGGACCGCGGGCCGATTCACTTTTGAAACATTTGGCGCAACCCCGGCCGGGCCGCGAGCCGATCCTGGATGCATGAGCACCAGCCACGCCCTCGAGTCGCCGGAGACGGTTGTCTTGGTTCGAACGCCATCCGAGCTGGAGCTCGAGGCGCGGCTGGTGCACGTCCGCACCGAGACCATCGAGGCCTCCTTCCCCGGTCCCAGGCCGCCGGCGTTGCCGATCGCGGAACGGGTCGAGCTCGTGCTCAAGAGCCCCGAGATCACGGTCAAGGCGAGGGTCGTCCACTGCCAGGTGGAGGGG
>DATKBQ010000691.1:0-8934 GCA_035546375.1 Planctomycetota bacterium
CCCCCCCCGGCCGGCACGAGGGCATCCAGCAGGTAGCCCGCGAACGAGAGCCCCAGCGTCTGGCCGACCAGCATGTTCTGCGGGTTTCCGATCAGCGTCGCGGCCGAGCCGACGTTGGCGGCGCAGGCGAGGCCCAAAAGGAACGGCACGGGGTCGAGCCGGCGCCGCGCGCAGACCTCGACCAGGACGGGGGCGATCGCCAGGCAAACGATGTCGTTGGCGAGCAGCGCGGAGAGCGCTCCAGTGGCGGCGACCAGCGCCCCGAGCAGCGCGCGCGGCGAGAGCTTCGCAGAACCAAGCCCCAGCGTGATGCGTGTATAGAAGCCGCCGAGCCTAAGCTGGGCCGAGATCACCATCAGGCCGAAGAGCAGCGCGAGCGTGGGCACGTCGACCGCCCGCCAGGCCTCCTCGGGGCTCAGCTTCTCGAGGGCGATCAGGGCGATCGCCCCGAGCAGCGCGATCCCGGTCCGGTCGAGCGCCAGCCCCGGCACCCGGCCGAGGACCATGCCGGCGTACACGAAGGCGAAGACCCACAGGACCGTCGCGTCCAATCGTGTGCGAGCCGTGGCCCGGCCGGTCGGAAGCGTGCCGCACGGAACGGCGCGGGTCCAGGACGCGAAGGTGGCGCCGAGCGCGAGCCCGCCCGCGCTCCGCGTAGACTTCCGCCCTCACCATGGCGGTCTGGCGCGACATCCCCGGCGATCCCGGGCTCGAGCGGACGGCGCTGGTCTCGCCGCGCGGGCCCTACGTCGGCACGCCGCCGCCCGCCCGGTCGCTGCGGCGCATGGCGACGTCGAAGCGCCTCGACCGGCTGCTGCTCGAGCTGCACCGGGGCTTCGGGCCGCAGATGTGGTGGCCGGCCGAGACGGCCTTCGAGGTGATCGTCGGCGCGGTCCTGACCCAGAACACGGCCTGGGCGAACGTCGAGCGCGCGCTCGCCAAAGTGAAGGCGCTGACGGCGCTGACGCCGGCGAGCCTCCTGCGCGCGGACGAGGAAGAGCTACGCCGCGCGCTCGTTCCCTCGGGCTACTACAACGCGAAGCTCGCGAAGCTCCAGGCGATCTCGCGCTGGTACCTCGAGCAGGGCGGGCTGCGCGCGCTACGCGAGCGACCGCTCGGCCCCCTGCGCGAGTCGCTGCTGGGGGTCTGGGGCGTCGGCCCCGAGACCGCCGACTCGATCCTCTGCTACGCCGCCGCGCGCCGCACGGCGGTGGTCGACGCCTACGGCCGCCGCATCCTCGCGCGCCACGGCCTCGTGCCGCTCGAGCGCAGCTACGAGGCGACGCGCGCCTGGCTCGAGGAGCGGCTGGTCGACTCGCAGCTCGTCTACGAGGAGTTCCACGCCCTCTTCGTGCGGGCGGGATACGAGGGCTGCAAGCCGGATCCGCGCTGCGGGGTCTGTCCCGCGACCACGCCCCGCGCCTTGCGCGGCGCTCCGGACCGCCCCGCCCGCCGCCTCCCCGGCGCGGGCTAGGTCCCTTCCCGCCGCCGGTCCAGAATACACACATCGAACACGCCCCGCCGCCGCGTCCCGAGCGGGCGCGGTCTAGGCTGGAACACCGCTCCACCGCCCACGCCCCCCTTCCAGTACCCATGACGCACTCCATCCTGGTCGTCGAAGACGAGGTCGATCTGGCCCTGGGCGTGCGCGACGCCCTGCAGCACGCCGGCTTCCAGGTCGACGTGGCCCACGACGGCAAGCTGGCGCTCGAGCGGCTGCGCAAGGGCCGCTACGACTTGGTGGTCCTCGACCTGATGCTGCCGGGCATGAACGGCCTCGAGCTCCTGCGCGAGCTGCGCAAGGATCGCCAGGACATCCGCGTGCTCATCCTGACCGCCCTGGCCGACGAGGAAGACCTGCTCGAGGGCTTCCAGGCCGGCGCCGACGACTACATGGCGAAGCCCTTCTCCCCGCGCGAGCTGGTGGCGCGGGTCGAGGCGCAGTTCCGCCGCCGCGCGCTGGAGGCCTCGCCGCCGCCGCGCATGGAGCTGCCCGGCGGGATCACCGTGGACCTGGCAAGGCTGGAGGTGCACCGCGATGGCCAAGTGCTCCCGCTGACGCCGCGCGAGGGCGACATCCTCGAGTACCTGGCGCGCAACCGCGACCGGGTCGTGACGCGCGAGGACCTCCTGCTCGACGTGTGGCACTACAAGAGCGCCAACGTCGAGACGCGCACCGTCGACATCCACATCGTCGGCCTGCGCCGCAAGATCGAGCCCGACCCGGCGCGCCCGACGCTCATCCAGACCGTGCGCGGCAAGGGCTACCGTTGGTTCAGCTGAGGACGCAACGCGCCGCCCTCGCCCTGTACGGGGTGCTCCTGGTGCTGCCGACCGTCGTGCTCGGCGGCCTGCAGTGGCACCAGATCGTCCAGGACAAGGACGCCGAGCTGGACAGCGTGCCTTACCAAGCCGACGACTCCGCGCGGCGCCTGCGCGACACCCTGCGCGAGGAGCTGGGGCGGCTGGTCGAGGTCGAGAGCCGCCGGCCCTTCCAGCAGTACGCGCCGGTCTACTACCCCGATCTCGAGACCCCCTCCCAGGCCGGCGAGGCGCAGCTCGCGACGCACCTCGCGGCCGACTCCGAGCCGCGCCTGAGGCCTTCGCCCCTCGACAACCAGCGCCGGCCGGTGGGCGTCCTGGCCTGGTTCGCCTACGACCTGAGCGAGCACTTCGATGCGCGCATCGACCTGTTCGCCGGCAACCCGAAGGACCCCCCGCGAAGGCCCGCGCGCGATCCATCGCCCGATCCGTCGCCCCATCCATCGGGGGATCCCGCGGCCCGCTCTCCGGCCGCCGCCGAGGCCGAGCTGCGCACCGCCTGCCGCGACCTGATGCGCCGCAGCGTCAACGAGCCGGAGATCAAGGTCGCCGGCCGCCTGGTGGGCAACCAGGAGCGCAAGGTCCCGCTGCGGATCGTCGTCGCGAACCGCATGAACGACGACGATCCCGAGTGCCTCCAGGCTGCGCGCGAGATCGAGATCCTGGACGACCCGGTCGACCTCACCATCTCCCCCTTCCAGGTGCGCTTCTACCGCGAGGCCGACGGCACGCCGCGCGTGGTCGCGACGCGGCGCGTGCTCATGCTGGCCCAGGCCCACCTGTCGGGCCTCAACGAGTGCCTGCACCGCCTCTCGAGCGGCATGTACCTGGAGCAGGGCTTCTTCATCGACCCCGCGTGGCTCTTCCGCGAGCTCCCGGAGAAGGTCGCCTCCACCGTGCTCGGACCCTCGCAGCGCTTCGTGCCGCCGAACTCGGCCGACTGCTGCGACGGGCGGCAGGAGTACCACGCGGTCGTCCGGCCGGTGGCCGCGCTCGGCATCGAGTCGCCGAGCGCCGAGGACCAGGACTACGGGATCGTCAAGGTCGCGGTGGACACCGCCGACATCGAGCGGCGCTTCCGCTCGCGCGCCTGGCGCTTCTTCGGGGTCGCGGCGATGCTCGCGCTGTCGCTCTCGACGGGCATGGCGCTGCTCCTGCGCAGCGTCAACCGTGATCTGGAGCAAGCCAAGCGCACCGAGAACTTCGTCGCCGCGGTGACCCACGAGCTGCGCACGCCGCTCTCGTCGATCAAGCTTCACGGCGAGATGCTGCTCGAGGGCTGGGCGAGCGACCCCGCCAAGCAGCGCGAGTACTACCGGCGCATCGTGCGCGAGACGGGGCGGCTCTCGACCCTGGTCGAGCGCGTGCTCGAGAAGGCGCGGCTCACCTCCGGCGCCGCGCGGCCGTTCCCGGGCGACCTCTCGAGCGCGGTCGGAGCCCTGGCGCCGCAGGTCCGCGACACGGCGGAGGGCGGCGACGCGCACGGCGAGCCGGACGTCGTCTTCGAGCTGGCCAGCGACCTCCCGCCGGTCCTCCTGGGCGGCGAGGCGATCGCCTCGATCGTGGTCAACCTGGTCGAGAACGCGCGCAAGTACGCACCGGTGGACCGCTCCAAGCCGGACGCGGAGCCGATCCGGGTGATGACGCGCCTGCGCGGGGGCCGCGTGGTGCTCGAGGTCCTCGACCGCGGCCCCGGGATCGACCCCGAGGAGGCGCGCCGGGTCTTCGAGGCCTTCTACCGCGTCGGCAACGAGGCCACGCGCACCTCGCGCGGCACGGGGCTCGGGCTGCACTTGGTCGCACTGCACGCGCAGGCTCTCGGCGGAGCGGCTGAGGTCGAGCCGCGCGCGGGGGGTGGCTCGATCTTCCGGGTCGAGTTCCAGGCCGCCCCCGAAGGCCACAAGGGCTCCGAGGCCACCGAGGCCCCCGAGGGATCGGCCGAGGCGCTCACTCCGGAGCGCTCTCGCCCTCGGCGCCCGAAAGGATCCGCAGGCCGTACCGCTCCTGGAACGCCCCTAGGCTGAGCACCTTCTCGAGCAGCTCGCCGTAGCTCGCCGCCACCGCCGCCTGCTCGAGCTCGGCCACCTCCGCAGGCCGGATGTCGGCCTCCTCGGGCTCGCGCCGTCCGGCCTTGCGCACGAGCCAGGCGGTCTCGCCGGCCGCGTCGAGCGAGGGCTCGGAGACCTGGTCGGTCTCCATCGTGTACAGCTCGTAGCCGGGGCCGCGCAGGGCGGAGACGAGGAAGCCCTGCGCCGGCGGGAGCGAATCGGCGGGCGCGTCGGCCGCGCGCAGCGGGTCGAAGAAGTCCTGCTGCACGGGCTCCAGGCCCAGCTCGGTGGCGGCGGCGGCGAATTCCTCGGCGCTGGCCTTGACGGGCTCGCCGCCCGGCGGCGGCTCGGGGCCGGCCTGCGTCGGCTCGGGCGGCTCGCCTGCCGCGAGCTTGGCGCGCAGCTCGCCCAGCCTGGCCTTGGCCAGCTCGGCCGCCTTCTCCTTCTTCCACAGCTCGAGCGCCTGCTCGCGCACCGCCTCCAGGGGCGGAGCGCTCGGCGCCTGGCGGTCGAGGACGCGCGCGATGAAGAGGCCGCGCTTGCCGACGATGACCTCGGGCGCCAAGCCGCTCGGGGGCGCGGTGAACACGGCGCTCGCGAGCTCGTCGCCGTGGCGTTCCGTCCAGGCGGACTGCGCGAGCGCTTCGGCCTCGACGATGCTCACGAGGCCGAGCTCGGCCGCCTCGCTCGCGAGGTCGACCGTCTCGCCCTTCGCCAGGCGCGCGCGCAGGTCCTCGAGCCACTCGCGGGTCGCGGCCAGGATCCGCGACTCGAGCTGAGCCTGCTCGGCGACCTCCTCGTAGGGATAGGCTCCGCTGAGGAACATCTCCTGGCCCGGCGGCGGCGGTTCCGTCGGCATCGGTCGAGCGAAGCGCACGTAGGCGAAGCGGTCGTAGTAGGCCTTCCCGAGCGCCTCGAGATCGGTGTCCTCGGGCCGCGGGAAGCGCTCGAGCAGCCCGGCCGGCGTCGATTCCTCGCCGCCGTGGTAGCCCGCCAGCTCGGCGGCCACGCGCTCGGGTGTCCACGCGTCGGCGAAGTGCACCCGCGGGTTCTCGAGCGCGGCGTACCACTCCGCGAGCCCGCCCTCGTCCGGCAGCGCGGCCTCGGCCTCGTCCTCGAACTCCGCCACCGTGACGGAGACCAGGTCGAAGGCGTAGAGCTGGTGGCGCTCCTTCCACAGCCGCTCGATCTCCGCCGGCTCGGGCACGGCCATCGCCGCCTGGAGCAGGTTCTCGTAGCGCGTCACCCGCAGGATGCGCCGTAGGGACTCCTCGAAGTCGGCGGGCTTGACCCGCACCCGCCGCAAGCTCGCCTCGTAGATCTCGCGCGAGAGGAAGGGCTGCATGCGGAACATGCCCGGCTCGCCCTGCAGGATCGCGCGCGCCAGCTCCTGGTCGGTGACCGCCACCCCTGCGTTCTGCGCCAGCGCGTCGGCGACGAGCAGGTAGGCGACGTTCGAGTCGGTCAGCGCATCGCGCGCATTGAGCCCCTGGACGGTCCAGAAGGCGCCGAGCTTGCGCATCTCCTCCCGCCATTGTGCGGGGCTGTACTCGACCCGCCCGCGGGCGGGATGGTTCCAGACCATGTGGGGCCCCGGGGCCTCGGCGCGCGGCCGGAAGAGGTCCGTGAACTGCTGCGGGACGACGAAGATGATCAGGACGAAGACCATCAGCCCCATGACCAGCATGAAGCGCCAGCGGCTGATCCAGCGCGGGACGTGCACGACCTCCTCGGGCGCCTTCTCCCGGGGGTGCGCGCCGGTGTGGGGTTTGGGTGTGGACTTGGCCATGGGTGCTTCGAAAGGCCCAAGAGTCTAGCGGGGTACTACCCCCAGTCCCAAGGGCATCGCCGGCGACTGGACGTCGACCAAGGCGCGGGCCGAGGCCGCGACCCCTCCGATATCTAGTCGCGCAAGAGCTCCGCGTCCCGCGGCAGCTCCTCCAGGCTGGCCAGGGCGAAGGCGTCGAGGAACTTGCGCGTGGTGGCGTACAAGAGCGGGTGCCCCGGCACGTCGGCGCGGCCGGCGATGCGCACCAGGCCGCGGTCGACCAGCGAGCGCAGGATGGGCCCCACCTGGACTCCGCGGATCGCCTCGATCTCGGCCTTGGTCACGGGCTGGCGGTAGGCGACGATCGAGAGCGTCTCCAGCGTCGCCGGGCTCACGCGCTCCTCGCGCCGCGCCTTGGCGAGGCGCGCGACGATCTCGGCCTGGTCCGGCGCCGTGAAGAGCTGCCATCCGCCGGCGATCGCGCGCAGCTCGTAGGGCAGCCCCGAGGCCGCGAGCCGGCTCCCGAGCGACTCGAGCGCGCGCTGGATGCTCTTTGCGCCCGCTCCGCCGGCCAGGGCGGCGAGCCGGTCGACGCTCAGCGGATCGGGCGAGGCGAAGAGCAGCGCCGCGACCGCGCGCTCCATGGCAGTCTCGCCGAGCGGCTCGGGGGCAGTCTCGCCAAGCGGCTCGGGGGCGACTGCGTCCAGGGGCTCGGCAGGGTGCTCGGGTTCGGCACCGTCCCCTCGCGGCTCGGAACCGGCCTCCTCGGGCTCACCGGATGACTCCAGGGAATCGACCGAGGGCGGCATCAGGTCCTCGTCAGCGAGCGTCGAGGCCATCCGAAGCTTGTCGCCGGAATGCATGCGCCGAGCATCCCGCCCACCGCGCCCGTGGTCAAGGACGGGCCATGGCTGCCTCCAAGGGTATATATACCTTGGAGGCAGGATGGGGCCGTATCAGGGCCGGCCGCCGGTCAGCTCGAGCATCGGCTCGAGGTCGACCTGGTAGCGGCGGAACATCGCCGCGCGCCACTGCACGTACTCGTCGTCGTCCACCGGCGAGCTCGCCAGGCTCGACTCGATCAGCGGCGCGATCGCGCCGAGATCGCCCGTGTACGGCTCGTCCTTGTCCTCGACCCTGAGCAGCAGGAAATGCCCGCGCTCCTCGAGCGGGCCGCCGACCTCCCCCACCGGCGTCGCCATCGCCAGCCGCGCCAGCGGGTGGGTCTCCGTGCGCACGAGGACGAGCTCCGTCCCGCCCTCCTCGGCCCGGGCGTCGACGCTGTGGCGGCGCGCCAGCTCCGCGAACTCGCCGCCGGAAGCGAGACCGGCTTGGACCGTCTCGAGGCTCTTGCCGTCGGCGAGCTCCATCAGGCGCACGCGAGCCCGGCCGCTCTCCAGGGCCCAGCCGCGCACGCAGCGCTCGGCGAGGAGCTGGACGATCGCGTCGCGGCGGACCTGGGCCTCGTAGGCCGCCGGCTCCCAGCCGCGCTCCGTGCGCAGGAACTCCTCGACGCTCAGCCGCGGCTCCTTCTCCGCCAGCTTCGCCTCGAGCGCGGCGCGCGCCTTCATCACGACGGAGTCGACTTGCGCAGGCTCGAGGGATAGACCGAGCCGATCGGCCTCGAACAGGGTCACCTGCGCGAACACCAGGTTCTCGAGCACCTGCCGCGCCTGGACCTGGTCGCGGAACCAGAGGCGCGCGAGGAACTCGCGAACGTCGATCGGCTTGCCGCCGACGTGGGCCACCGCCAGCTCGCCGCGCTCGGCCGGCTTCGACGCCGCGGACGCCTGCGCGGGCGCATCGCCGGGCGCCGCATTCGTGGCCGGCGGGCGCGTGCCCGTGGGCACCGGCCGGAGCTCTTCGCGCGCGGGGTTCGGCGACGCGGCGCAGGCCGCGAAGAGGACCGCGGCCGCGGCGGCACCCGGGCGCATCGTCAGCGGTACCTCACGCTGCGCACGATGCCGACATGGTGACAGGTCGGGCACTTGACGAGCCCGTTCCCCGGCCCTGCGGAGCCCTGAGCCTGCCCGCCGCGGCCGCTGCCGGGCTGGGTGCTCGCCGGGATCAGGCCGGCGACCTCGCGCACGCCCTCGCCGTTGCAGTCGCGGCAGGGCGTGCCGCGCACGTTCAAGACCTGCATGTCCCCGCCCTTCTCGGCGTAGTAGGCGAGGATCCACTGGGCCCGGCCCTGGGAGGTCCACTCCTTCCAGAACTTGGCCAGCTCGCCCTCGTCGTCGGCGTTGGCCTTCGACTTCTTCACCGCGGCCTGGTTGGCGAGGTAGCGCTTGATCCGCTCGTCGAGGCGCGCCCGCTCGGAGCTCTTGCCGCCCTGGAGCTTCTCACCCTCGGGGGGCTCGGCTTTCAGGCCCGCCTGCGCCTCGTCCTCGCCCAAGAGCCACGTTCCCTGGCCGTACGTGGCGTTGCGCGCCTTCACGGTCTCGCCTTTCTGGCCGCGCTCGGTCCAGTAGCGGCGCACCAGGGCGGGCTCCACGCTCGGGGAGACCCGCCGGCGCAGCTCGTCGGTCACAGCCGCGAGCACGGCCTCCGACATCCCGTCGTCGATCCACGCGATCGCCGCGTCGAGCGAGGGCTCGGGCTGCCGCGCGACGTCGTGGGCGAAGCGCCCGGCCCAGGAGTGCCAGAGGCTGACGACCTCCTTGCGCAGCGCGAGCTCCCGCTCCTTGAGCACCTGCTGCTTCTTCTTTGAGGCGTCGGCGCGCAGCGGCGACTCGGGGAAGAGCTCGGTGAAGGCCTCGGCGCGGGCCAACGCCTCGTCGTAGCGGCCGCGCTTCT
>DATKBQ010000692.1:0-4745 GCA_035546375.1 Planctomycetota bacterium
TACGCAATCACGAACGGCTGCTGCGACTCGTCGATCGATGGATCGAGGCGTCCATCGAGATCTGCGAGCTCGAGCTCAAGCAGTCCCGAACCGGGCAACCCTCACGTCCCGCCAAGAGCTGAGAACCTGGCACTCTCCAGTACGGCAAGACCAAGCGGGCGTGGAAGGCGGCGCTCTCGGCGTCACTCGGCGATCAGGGGTGTCGCGCGCGCCAGGTCCTCGAGCGCGCCGCGGCGCGGGGCAGCGAGCAGCACTACGCGCAGGCCGGTCACGAGCGTGCGCTCCTCGGCGACGGTCTCGCCGCGGCCGAGCCGGCGCTCGAGCTCGTCCGGCGCGAGCAACGCGAGCGCGGCGTGCTCGGAGGGGATGCGCCCGGCGTCGTCGGCGGCCACGAGCAGGACCAGCAGGTCCCCCTTGCCGAGCTTGGGCAGCACGTCGTCGTAGTTCGCGCGCCCGTGGTCGAAGCGCGAGATCCACAGGTGGAAGCGTGAATCGAGCAGGCGCTCGCGGACCACCTCGCCCGCCGGTCCGGCGATGGCCAGCTTCGGCGGCCCGAGGCCGGGAGCCTCCGCGCGCGCCTCGTGCACCTCGCGCAAGGCCAGGAACACGTCGCGCGCGCGCGGCAGGAAGTCCTCGAGCTTCTGCTTCTCGAGCGCTTCCGAGAGCAACGGGCGCAGCGCGAGGCCGAAGAGGCGCTGGCGGCCGTAGCCGGAATCCTCCCACGCCTTCCCGTCCTTTCGATCCTGGGCGACGTTCCAGCGCAGCGTATCTCGATCGCCGTCGCGCTCCATGCCCGGTGCGATGGCGTAGGCCAAGCCCTCGCCGAGCAGCGTCATCGACAGGCCCGGTGTGTCCGCCACGACCGCTTCGAGCAGCTCGTTTCGCTGCATGACGAAGGCGTGCGTGAGCTCGTGGGCGAGGACCGAGAAGGGGAGCTCGTCGCTGCACAGCTCCCAGCGCAGGACGCCCCCGTCCATGCCTCCGCCGCCCGGCTCGGGGCTCGCGAGCGGGAACGTGGGCACGCTCAGCTTGCGCACGCCCGTGAAGCGCGCGAGCTGCTTCGCGACCCGCTCCAGCCGCGCGCGGTCGAGCTTGTCGAAGGCGCCTTCGAGCACCGCCCTCTTCGAGGCCAGGAGCTCCTCGGCGCGCCCGGCGAAGTGCTCGAGCACGGGCCGGATCGCCTCCGCCTCGTCGGGGCGCAGGTGTCCGGCGCGCAACCCGGCGCGGATCGCCGCCTCCAGCTCGAGCGGGGTGTAGAAGGTCTGCTCGAGCCCCTGGCCCCAGCGTCGCTTGGCGCGCACCGCCGCGTAGCCCGCGAGCAGGCGCTCGTCCTGGTCGGAGAGCTCCATGTGGCGCCGGTACTGCCCGTGGCAGGCGTTGTCCCAGGCCGAGATCTGGTCGACCAGGTGGAAGACGTGCGCGGTGCGGCTGACGTGCACCTCGAGCACGAGCGGACCGCACACGACGCGCTGGTCGGCGGCGGGCGCTCGCACGGTCGTTCCTGCGGCGAGGAGCAGCGCGGACAGGACGAGCAGGTTCATCGATTCCTCCTCTCGGATCCGGCGCGCTCGCGCTGATCCCTGCGCCGGAGCGCCAGGGTCGCCCGCGGGTGGGCGCGCTCGTACACCTCGCGCAGGCGCTCGATCGAGACGTGGGTGTAGATCTGGGTCGTCACCAGGTGCGCGTGGCCGAGCAGCTCCTGGACCGCCTTGAGGTCGGCGCCGGCGTCGAGCAGGTGCGTCGCGAAGCTGTGGCGCAGCGTGTGCGGCGTCGCGCGGCGGCGCAGGCCCGCCGCGAGCGCACAGCGCTCGACGATCCGCCCGAGCGAACGGGTCGTCAGCCGCGTGCCGCGCGGGCCCAGGAACACGGCGCGCGCGTGGGCCGGGCGGGGCCGCGGGCGCTCGGGATCGGCGAGGTAGGCGCGCAGCGCCTCCACGGCGAAGCGCCCGAGCGGAGCGAGCCGCTCCTTCCGGCCCTTGCCGCGCACCAGCGCCACGCCCCGATCGAGCTCGAGATCCGCGTGGTCGAGCCCGACCGTCTCCGCCGCGCGGGTGCCGGCGGAGTACATCAGCTCGAGCAGCGCCCGGTCGCGGCGGCCGGCGCTCGTGCGCACGTCCGGCGCGGCGAGCAGGGCCTCGATCTCGCCCTTCTCGAGCGCCCCGGGCAGCCGGCGCGGCGTGCGCCGCTTGCGCAGCCCCGCCGTGGGCGGCGCCGCGATCCGGCCCTCGCCCTCCAGCCGGCGGAAGAGCGCGCGCGCCGCCGAGAGCTTGCGCTGGATCGTCACCGAGGCGAGCCCGCGCTCGTCCAGCTCGGCGAGCCACGAGCGCAGCGAGCGGTGCTGCACGTCGTTCGGCTCGCGGATCCCGCGCCGCGCCAAGTGCTCCACCAGCTCGCGCAGGTCGCTACGGTACGCGCGCAGGGTGTGCGGCGACGCGCCGCGCGCGGCGGAGAGCTGTGCCAGGTGACGATCGACCGCCGCCTCCAGCGGCGTGGCGGCCGCCCGCTCGAGCGGCGTGGCGCGTGTCGCCGAAGCGCTCATCGTTCCCAGTAGGCGCGGCGCTCGATCGAGCGCAGGCGGTAGTGCGTCCCGTGCGAGTCCTCGTACTGCACCAGGGCGTGCAGGAGCGGCGCCGAGGCGTCGGCGGCGAACCACAGCTCGATCTCAGGCAGGCCGACGGAGGGCTGGCCGCGCCCGGGCACGATCGACAGCCGGTGGGCATCCACCGTCCCGTACGGCAGCTCCAGCGTCTCGCGGCCGGCGTAGCGCACGCGCGCCCGCAGCGGCTCGAAGGGGACTTGGCGGTTCGAGCGCTGGCCAGGCACGAGCAAGAGCTCGCGCGGCTCGGGCGCGCCGAACGGGAAGTCGCGGCAGAGCAACGTCAGCTCGTCCGCGAAGTGGATGCCGGCCGCGTTCCGCATCTCGCCCGAGCTCAGGAACTCGCCGGGGAAGTAGTTGAACTCCTGCCAGCGCAGGCGAGTGCCGTCGCGCCAGGCGGCCTTGAAGCTCGCGCCGCAGTCCTCCTGCGTGCCGACGGTCAGCTTGTAGGCCTCCAGGCTGTCCGCGAGCGTGTACGTCATCGTCGAGAAGTCGTAGTCGTAGTTCTCGGTGGGGACTCTCTCCGACCAGTGGTGCTTGAAGACCTCCAGCCCCCCCTCTGCCTCGGACTTGTTCGTGGTGCGCGGATCGACGTGCTCCTTGTCCGTGTAGGCCGTCGCGAGGTAGCTGCGCGGCACGCCGTAGATCGTCCGCGTCGCCTCGTACACGCACACTTCCGCCTTGCCGTCGTGCCAGGCGGGATCGGTGCGCCACGGATCGCCGCTCGGCCGCCAAGGGGCCTGCGCGGCCGTCGCCCAGGTCGCGCCAAGGGGGACGAGGACCAGTAGGACGGGCAAAGCGTGCACGCGCGGCTTCATGGCGTTCTCCGTGCGCGACTCGGGCGGCAACCCCGCCCGGCCGGGCGGGCGCGATGCTACTCCTTCGACCGTCGATGCTCGATCCACTTCCAGACCAGCACGCCGAAGATCGCCAGCGCGGGCACGGTCGCCGCGGTGAGGACCAGCATCCGCGTGGGGCGGTCGATCTCCTGCGCCAGGTACGAGTAGGCCATGCCGGTCGGGATCTGGCCCAAGAAGGTCGCCCACATGAAGCGGTCGAAGCGCATCGGCGAGAGCCCCGCCAGGTAGCTGACGGGATCGAAGGGCACCAGCGGCATCAGCCGCGCGATCAGGACCGTCGAAGTGCCGTGGCGCCGCATGAACTGGTTGGCGCGCGCGAGGGAGCGCTCGGGCACGAGCCGCGCCACGAGCGGCTCGCCCCAGGCGCGCGCGAGCAGGAAGCACAACCCGCCGGCGATGGTCGCGCTGGTGACCGACAGGATGCCCCCGGCGAACGCGCCGAACATCAGGCTGTTGGCCGCGGTGACGACGAAGGCCGGCACCGGCGCGGCGAGGGCCTGCACGATCATCAGGACGGTGGTCCAGAGCGCCGCCCACGGGCCGATGCGCTCGCCCCACTCTCGCAGCCCCTCCTTGTCGCCGGCGACGAGCAGCCGCACGCCCTCGTTCATCATCCCGCGGAAGCTCGGCCATGCGGCGTAGGCGACGCCCAGGGCCACCAGCGGCAGGAGCGAGCCGATCCGCAGCGCGACGACCTGCGCATCCGTCAGCTGGGGCCGCGCCGCCTTGCGCTCGGCCACTCTGCGTTCCGGAGGGAGAACGGGTTCGACCCTCGCTCGGGCTAGCCCCGGCCGCTCTTCCGGGGGGTTTCGGGTGCGCTCGTCTCGCGCCCATCGTCCTCCAGGAGCCGGCGCGGGATCGGCTTGCGACCGGCGAAGCCCGCGTCGGGCGCGTGGTAGAAGCGCACGCTCTCCTCGTCGCTGCGCCAGCACAAGAGCACGCTCCGGCCGTCGATCTCGCCCGGGAAGTCCACCAGGCCGGTCTCGAAGCCCCAGTCCTTGTAGGAGCAGCCGATGCGCTCCAGCTCCTCCAGCAGGTCGCGGATCTCGAGCTCGAGCACGCGCAGCCGAGCTTGCGCCGTCTCCACCTCGCCGGGCTCGACGTTGTCGGCGAGCGCCCGCGCCTCGCTCCCGCGCGCGAGGACGTCGACGACGATGCGCCGCACGAGCGGCAGGGTGCGGTTGGCCTCGGCGGGAGTGAAGCTGCGGCGGGACATGGGGGGATTGTAGCGGATGGGCGAGTGCGAGAGCGTGGCGCGGAAGAGAGCGCACGACAAGGCAAGACTCCAC
>DATKBQ010000693.1:0-6591 GCA_035546375.1 Planctomycetota bacterium
ACTGTGGCGCTTCTACACGCTGTTCCTGGTCGTGGGGCTCGGCCTCCTGGTCGCCGTGCGGATGTACGGCGCCCCGACGGTGAGGATGGTGCTGCGTACGATCTTCCGCCGCAAACCGCAGCCGCCGCATCCGGATCCGGATTCGGCGGGGTCAGGGGTCGCAAGCTCGACGAGCCTGGACGAGCCTCGCGAGTGAACGAGCCGGAACGGGGAAGCCGATTGCAGTGAACAGCGCGGTCATCCGCATGCGTTGCAGCGGACTTCGGCGTGCCCGCGCAATGTGCGCCCTATCAAGTTTGGGACATGGCGCCGCGGCGCCGTCGAGGCCATGGGAACCAAGCGTTCCGAGCCGCGCCGCACACCTCGCGGCCTAGGCGCAATCCCTACTCTTTCCCCCGAGAATCCTCCCGCTCCCCGCAAACGCCACCGTCCTTCGCGCGCATCCGCCTCGCAAGGAGGCCACCATACCCAAATCCTGGAGCAGCAAGGACGAGCGCCAGTACGAGCACATCAAGGAGAGCTCGAAGAAGCGCGGCAAGTCGAGCACGCGGGCCAAGGAGATCGCTGCGGCGACGGTGAACAAGACCCGCAAGAAGCAGGGCCGGACCAAGAGCCAGAAGTCGGGCGGCTCCAAGTCCTCGAAGTCGTCGCGTTCGCGCTCGAAGCGCTAGCTCTCACGCGCCGACGTAGCGTGGCTTGCGCTTCTCCGCGAACGCCGCGAGCGCCTCGAGGCGGTCTCGCGTCGTGAGCGTCTCCTTGTAGCACCGCGCCTCGACCTCCAGGCCCTCCGGCAGGGGCCGCTCGCAGCCCTCGTCGATGGCGCGCTTGGCCGCCCGCACGGCGACCGGCCCGTTGGCGGCGATCGCCGCCGCGAGCTCCATCGCGGTCTCCAGCAGCTTCCCCTCGGGCGCGATGGAGTTCACGAGGCCGATGCGCTCCGCCTCCACGGCGTCGATCCTGCGGGCGGTGAGGATCAGGTCCTTCGCCCGGGCCTTGCCGATCAGCCGCGGCAGGCGCTGCGTGCCGCCGGCGCCGGGGATGATCGCGAGGGAGGTCTCGGTCAGCCCGAGCTGCGCATGCCGCGCGGCGACGCGCAGGTCGCAGGCGAGCAGCAGCTCCATCCCGCCCCCGAAGGCCACGCCGTTGATCACGCCGATCGTCGGCTGCGGCAGCGCCTCGAGGTCGTCCATGGTGCGCCGGATGTTCTCGACGAAGACCGGCACGCGCTCCGGCGGCATCGTGCGCCGCTCCTTCAGGTCGGCGCCCGCGCAGAAGGCCTTCTCCCCCGCCCCGCGGATGAGGATTGCGCGCACCGAGAGGTCCTGCGACAGCTCGCGGAAGAGCGTGCGCAGCCGCTTGAGCGCCGGGAACGAGAGGCAGTTCATGACCTCGGGGCGGTCGATCGTCAGCGTGACGACGTCGCCTTCGCGCTCCATGCGCACCAGCTCCGGCTGGTCGGGGACGTCGGGCGGGAAGTCGGCGGCGGGGTCGCTCATGCGCGTCTCCTGTGTGAGGCGCGCATGGTAGCCGCCGCCCTCCGCCGCCGGGTGCCGGACGCGCTCAGCCGTCTTCGGGCAGAGGGATCACCGGAACCTGGATCTCGATTCTCTCCCCGGCCTTGCTCTCGACCTCCCCCTCTTGAGTCTCCGCCCAGCGCCTGCCCTCTTCGGGCCGACCCCTAGCGAACACGGCGCGCCAGCGCAGCCTGCCTTCCAGCACGGCTTGTGCATGCAGGAAATCCTCGCCCTCGCGCGCCTGGCAGACGCCCAAGGACGAGAATGAGGTCTCGCCTTGCCTCAGGAATTCGAAGTAGATCGCCCCTTTCTTGGAGGACAAGCCGCTGAAGATGATGCGCCCCGCAAGCACCGGCTCGAGTTCCACGCGCATCGTCGTGCCGCTCGGTACGACCACTTCGGCCTTGGCGAGGACGTCATCGCCGCGCAACGACAGCCGCCACGTCCCGGGCGTCAAGCGGTCGAAGGCGAAGGAGCCATCGGGCTGGAGAGGCATGCTCGTGAAGGTGACGCTGTTCTCGCGCCAGCCTCCGCCCAGAGGTGGACGAATCATGCTCGCGTGGACGCGGCACGGTCGGAAAGGAAGATCCGGGCTGAAGCGCGCACGACCCACGAGGGCTCCGTGCTCTCCCACCTCGATGCGCGCGTGAACTTCTGACGAGCCCCGCTCGACATCCACATCCGCGTATCCGTTGGGTCTGCCGCGCACTTGTACCCAGACGCGCCATGCCCCGACGGGCAGTCTTTCGGCGATCACGCGGCCTGATTCCCGCCGGGCTTCGACCTGGTTCATCGGCGCGTCGGCGCCCTCACTGCGGCGCAGGATCAAGACGTCGGCCGGATCGAGCGGATGACCGGTGAGCGCATCGACGACCTCCGCGACCAAGCGCGCGCTCTCGAATGGGTCCGCCCGCCGGAGCACGATCTCGACCGAGCGGTCGCCCCCTTGGGCCGAAACCTGTACGGAACGTTCATCCCACTCCTCCTGCGGCTGGGGCGCCACGACGCCGAGGGTCCATTCGCCTTCGTCTGCATGGGGGAACTCGAACCGGCCGTCCGGCCCAGTCCCCTCGCCCCCAGGGGTGAAGGGGTGGAACACGCCGTCGCGGTGGAGGCTGACCTGCGCCCCGGCCACGGGCCTGCGCTCATCATCGAGAATGCGACCCTCGATCGGCATCGTGCGGCCGAGCGCGAAGTCCGCGCCTTCGAAGTCCACGTCCGGCGGCAACTGGAGCTGGGCGATCCGCTTCGCGAAGCCCTCCGCCTCGATCATGAAGTGCAGGTCCGGCCAGCTGGGGTCCAGTCCCGATGCCGAGTAGCGGCCATCCGAATCGGTCCGAAGCTCGAGACCGGTTCCGCCGCCGCTGATCGCGACGCTCGCGCCCTCGATCGGCGCCCCGTCGACAGCAGTAATTCGACCGGAGACTGAGCGCTGGCTCAGCGCCTTCATTGTGATCTCGAGCCGTGCGCACTCCCCTCGGCGGATGACTACGCCGCGTTTCGAACTCCGCACGAAGCCTCGCGCCAAGGCGGTGACGTCGTAGAGGCCATTGAGATCGATCCTCTCTGGAGGCGGAAGCAACCCGAACCGAGCAAGTCCGCGTTCATCCGATGTCTGTGAGAACAGCTGGACCAGATCCATGTCCAGGCCGAGCCCGAGCTGGTGGCCGAAGCTTCCCGGGGTGACCAGCGGACTGAAGCGCGGCTCGGCCCGCACCAGCGCGCCAGCGATGGGCTGGCCGTCCTCGGTCCGCAACGCGACCTCGAGCTCGAGTGGGGGCTGGATCTCGATCCCGACGTTGAGCTCGGCGCGCCCTTCGAGAACGACGATCTCCGTCCAGCCGAGCCCGCGCTCGCAGAGGGCGAATAGGATCGGGTTGCGGCGCCCATCGCTCGGGGCGACGCGCTCGGCGAGCGTGCCGTCGGGAAGCGTGCGGCCCAGGGGTTGCGCCAAGCTCGGGAGGAGGACCCACATCGGACCTTGGTCGAGATCGGCCGCCGAGAGCAAGAGGAGGCGCGCGCCGGCGATCGGCTCGCCCGTTTCGGCCCAGGTGACGCGGCCGCGAACCAGCGTGCCGCGGGTGAGGCCGATGTCGCCGAGGTCCCACTCGAAGCCGCCCTCGACCTGCCTCGGACGCCGAGCGGCTTCGCTGATGAAAGCCTCCAGCCCGGAGCGAAGGGCCGGGTAACCCTTGGCGAGGACGAGCAGCCGTGCTCGGGTCCCATCACCGAGGCGTGGATCGAGCGCGACGGGCGATGCCTCCTCCATCCGCCCGGTGAAGCGGCCCTCGCCGTCGCTGGTCCCGCGGAAGGTCATCGTGCGTCGCGGCCCTTCCGGCGTGACCATCAGCACATCGGCGCCTGACAGGGGTTCTTGCGTCGTGGCGTCGATCACGCGGCCGAGTATGCGGGCCTCGGGCAGCGGGCGCGCGTCTTTGGCCGGCGGCGCCGGCGGAGCGGCGGCGGAAACGCGGCTCGAGCCTTCGAGCGTCTCGACGCGCTCGGGGACGACGGGCGTCGTCTCCGTGGGCCGCTGCTCGTCGAGCTCAGGCTCGGCTCGGACGAGGCTCGCGCCGGCGGGAACGGCGACCTCTTCGTCGCCGCCCATCCACCAGGCGACGCCGGCCGTCACGGCAATGGCTACCGTCGTGGCGGCTACGCGGGGATGCTTCATGTCGCTTTCCTCTTCCGATTGCCGGACGTCCACGGTGAACGCGCCGGAGGTGCAGCGCACGGTGCCGAGAGGCGTCGCGACCTCGAGCGAGCCGCGCCGGACGTGGAAGCGGGCTTTGCCGGCCTCCAGGCGGATGTGCTCGGCATCCTCGAACGAGGCAACGGCCCCTTGGAGCGTCGTCACGCTGAAGTCGGCCGGACGCAGCGCGATCCAGGCGGCTACGGCAGCGGCTGCGGCGAGCGAGGCGGCTCCGGCGAGCAGCCACGCGCGACGCACGGTGCGACCGCGCACGAAGCGCGGCGCTGCCGGCGCGGCTCCCTCCTCGGAGGCCAGCGCGCCCGCGAGCGCGTCGGCCGTGGCGAGGTAGCGATCGCGAGCGCTCCGACAGCGACCGCAGCCCGCGAGGTGCGCGTCGAGGCGCGCATCGGGCGACGGGGCGAAGGCGCCCTCGAGCAGCCGCGCGTCGAACTCCGCGCAGCCGTCCAGCCGCTCGCTCATCGCTCCCCCTCCGCGAGCGCGTCGCGCACCGCCTTGACGGCCAGGTGGAAGTGCTGGCGCGCCGTCGGCACCGAGCAGTCGAGGGCCAGCGCGACCTCGTCGTAGTCCATGTGGCGCTGGATGCGCAGGATCAGCGCCGCACGCTGGCGCGGGGGCAGCGTGCGCACGACCCGCGCCGCCGCCCGCGCCAGGTCGCGGTCCAGGGCCGACTCGGCCGGGTCGGAGTCGGGTCCCTCCAGCCGCGCCAGCTCACCCTCGCCGCGCTCGGCCGGATGCCGCCGCGCCGAGCGCGCGCGGTCGAGGATCAAGCGCAGCGCGATCCGGTGCAGCCAGGCGCGCGGGTGGACCGGCGCCGGGGCCTGGATCGCGCGCAGGAACGTCTCCTGCACGAGGTCCTCGGCGTCGCGGGCGGCTCCCATGCGCCGCACGAAGCCCAGGAGCTCGTTGCGCCACGGCTCGGGGTCGAAGCTCGCGCGCGAGCGCCTCACGAGACCGGTCCTCGGAGCGCCTCTCCCCATGACACCGCCACTCTAGACGCCGCGGCGGCCGCTCCATCAAAGGCCTCCCCGCCGCCCGCGCCCAGAAAGTGAAACTTTGACTACGACTCGAAAGTTGCCCAATTCAGCGAGCGCATGCAGCGGTGGTGGATGGCGGGGGGCAGGGGGCAGTGCTCGAGGTGGCAGGGGCCGCAGGGGACGGTGGTGCGCACGATCAGGGTCCGCTCGAGGTGGTCGGCGGTGTGGCGCGGGTCGGTCGGGCCGCAGGCGATGGTGACGGGGGTGCCGGCGGCGACGGCGAGGTGGCGCGGGCCGGTGTCGGCGGTCAGAAGGCGCGAGGCGAGCGAGATCATGGCCAGGAGCTCGTGCAGGGTGGGCGGCGGCTTGGTCCAGGCGTGGGGTTTGGCCAAGCGCAGCGCGGAGAGCGTCGCGGCGATCGCGTGCTCCTCGCCCGGGCCGCAAACGAGCACGGAGGGCGGGCCGCGGCGCTCGTGCATCCGCTCGAGCAGCGCCGCCCAGAGCTCGGCCGGGTAGCCCTTCGCCGAGCCCGGCCGCGCGCCGACGTTGACGACGACGAACGGCTCGCCGGCGTCGATGCCGAAGGATGCGAGCCGCGAGCGCGCGGCTTCGAGGGTCCCTTGACTCGGCGCGAGCCGAGGTCGCGCGTCGTGCACGTGGATCCCGAGCGTGCCGAGCAGCTCGGCGCAGCTCGCGCCGAAGGGCCGCGGCACGATCCGCGGCCAGCGCCCCGGCCGTCCGAGTCCCAGCGGCGTCCCGCCGGCCTCGCGCGCCGGCCGCGGCGCGTGCGTCAGGAGCCACCCGCGCCCGTCGCGCGCCCATCCCGCGCGCACCGGGATCCGCGCGCGGAACGCGCACCACGCGCTGCGGAACGAGCCTGTCAGGAGGATCGCGGCGCCGTGGCCGCGCCAAGCCTCGGGACGGTCGCCGCCCTCGGGCGTGGGGATGCGCCGCGCGTGCGCGAAGCGACCGTCGAGGAGCTCGAGCAGCCGCGCGGGGCCGGCGATCGACAGCCGCTCGCCGAAGCGGCCGTCGAGCTCGCGCAGCGCCGGCTCGGCCATGACCAGGTCGCCTAGCCAAGAAGGCGCGCGCACGAGCACGCGCTCGCCGCTTGCCAGCGCGGGCTTCATGGCACGCTAGCAGGCGCCGCAGCCGGCTCGCAGCGCGCGAGCAGCCGCTCCGCCGCCTCGACCACGCGCTCGGGCCCGATCCCGAGCATGCAGCGGTGGTGCCCGAGCGGGCACACCCGCCGCGCGCACGGCGAGCACTCCAGCTCCTCTAGCCGCACGACCTCGCAGCGCTCGAGCGAGCTGGCGGTCAGCTCGGGGACGTTCGGGCCCATGACCGTCACGCACGGCACGTCGAAGGCCGCGGCGACCCAGCGCGGCCC
>DATKBQ010000694.1:0-3489 GCA_035546375.1 Planctomycetota bacterium
GTGGATGGTGACGGCCGGGGGATGGCCGAGCAGGATCGACCACTCGCACGCGTTCATGCCGCGGAACGCGGGCAGCGGTCCGGAGTGGGCGTTGAGCACCCTGCCGCCGACGGCGTCGAGGAACCGCTGCCCGAGGATGCCGCCGCCGCCGTAGAGCACCCCGTCGGCCCGCGCCCGGCAGGCGGCCGCGATCGCTTTCTGGGAGTTCAGGCTCGGGACCGAGCGCAAGGGAACCCGGTGCTCGCGGGTCCAGGCTCGCAGCGAACGGTGCTCGATGCGGTGCTGGTCGAGAAGCCGCTCCACCGGGTCGGTCGCAGCGCCGCCCAGCCGCCCGGCGAGCCTGCGGGCCGCCTGGAGCAGGAAGCGGCGGCCGCGCTGGCGCACGAGCGCTCGCGCGCGTGCGAGGTTGAAGGGGCTCACCACCAGGATCGCCGCGAGCTCGTGGCCGTCGCGGCGCACGAGCTCGGCGAGGGCGACCGCGTGCAGGGCCCGGTCGTAGCCGGCGGTCAGGAGGAGCCTCACGCCGCCCGCTCCGCTTCCGCGGCCAGGCGGCGCTCCAGCATGGTGAGCGCGTCGGCGTGGTACTTGGCGGCCCAGTTGGGGTAGCGCAGCGTCATGTAGCCGCCCCACAGCGGCCACGAGCCCGCCACGGCACCGCGCACGCCGGCGATCGGATGCTCGACGTGCTGGGTCTCGCACACGCGGTCCACCAGCTTGGCCGCGGCGTTGACGATGCGCAGGTCCGGCTCCTGCCGTTCCCAGAGCAAGAGGTTGATCGCGGTCTGCGCGCTGCCGGTCAGGCACACGGCGCTCGAGGTGGCGTGCCACTCGCCGTCCAGCTCGCCGGGCAGCCAGCCGCCGGCGAGCTCGGCCTTCTTGAGCAGGCGCTCGAGCGCGTCGGCTGCCGGGGCGCCGTAGCGTTCCCAGTCCCCGAGGATCCGCGCGCTTTCGAGCAAGCCGCGCAAGGTGTAGGCGATGGTGTGAGTGAAGGCGCGCGGCGAATCGCCGAAGCCCCAGCGCTCGAACGAGCCGTTCTCGCGGCGGCGCGCGAGCACCCGCGCGAGGAAACGCTCGGCGGCGTCGCGCAGCGGCTCCTCGCCGGTGCGCTTCCAGACCTCGAGCATCGGCCATGCGGCGTGGGTGTAGTAGGAGGGCGTCTCGCTGGCGCGGTAGTCGCGGCCGCTCCAGAGACCCTCCGCGCCCACGCCCGCGGCGAGCCAGCGCGCGCCGCGCCGCGCCGCCTCGAGCCAGCGCTCCTCGCCGGTCGCATCGAACAAGGCCGCCATGCCTTTCAGGATCTGGCCGGTGTTGAAGACGCTCGGGCGGGGGCGGCGCGCAGGGTGCAGGCCGCCGTTCCAGGAGCCGTCGGCGTTCTGGATCGAGGCGAGCCAGCCTCCCAGCACGAGCGCCGGCGCGCGCGGGCCGAGCGAAGGGACCTCGTCCTCGAGCGCGAAGAGCGTCGGGATCAGGTACCCGGTGGTCTCCGGGTAGGGCCGCGACCAGCCGCCCGCCAGCGAGAAGTGCGCGCACGAGCCGCCGCGCCCGCGCTCGATGGAGCGCAGGAGCCAGCGCGCCGTCGCCTCCCGGTGGCGCCCGTAGCGCTCCAGGCTCGGGAGCGAGCGCCGCGGCGCGAGCGCCGCCGTGCTCACGCCACCGCGCACAGCTCGCGGTCCTCCTTCGCGAAGCGCCCGGCTAGCGCCTCGGCGATCCGCTCGGAGGCGCGCCCGTCGCCGTAGGGGTTGTGGGCACGCGCCATGGTCTCGTACAGCGCGGGGTCGAGCAGGATCTCCTCGAGGCCACGGACGATGCGCGCGCGGTCGGTGCCGACGAGCCGCACGGTCCCGGCCTCGACCGCCTCCGGGCGCTCGGTCACGTCGCGCATCACGAGCACCGGTTTTCCGAGCGCCGGACCCTCCTCCTGGATCCCGCCCGAGTCGGTCAGGATCAGGTCGGAGCGGCGCATCAGCCACACGAAGGGCTCGTAGTCGAGCGGCTCCACCAGCACCACGTTGGCGACGCCGCGGAGGATCTCGTGCACCGGCCGCTGCACGTTGGGATTGAGGTGCACCGGGTAGACGAAGAGCCAGTCGGGATGCCGTCCGGCGGCCTCGCGGATCGCGCCGCACAGCTCGCGGAAGCCGCCCCCGAAGCTCTCGCGGCGGTGGCCGGTGACGAGCACGCTCCGCCCGGGCCAGTCTTCGGCCAGCTGCGCGAGCAGCGGCCCGAAGCTCGCCTCGAAGTCGCGTGCAGGACGCGCGGCGACGCGCCCGGCGACCTCCCGCAGGGCGTCGATCACCGTGTTGCCGGTGACGTGCACGCGCGCGGGGTCGGCGCCCTCCTGGAGCAGGTTGCGCCGCGCGCCGGCGGTCGGCGCGAAGCAGAGCTCGGCGAGGCGGTCCGCGACCATGCGGTTCGCCTCCTCGGGGAAGGGCGCGCGCAGGTCGCCCGAGCGCAGCCCCGCCTCGACGTGGCCGACGGGCACCTCGGCGTAGAAGGCGGCGAGCGTCGCCGCGAGGCAGGTGGTCGTGTCGCCGTGGACCAGGACCACGTCGGGCCGCTCGGACCTCAGGACGTCGCGCAGGCCGAGCAGCACCTTGCCGGTGACGTCGAAGAGGTCCTGGCCCGGGGCCATCACGCCGAGGTCGTGGTCGGGACGGATGTCGAACAAGGCCAGCGCCGAGTCGAGCATCTGGCGGTGCTGGCCGGTGACGCACACGCGCGACTCGAAGCGCGCGTCGCGGTGCAGGCGCCGGACCACCGGCGCCATCTTGATCGCCTCCGGCCGCGTCCCGAAGACGCTGAGCACGCGGACGCTCACAGGTACACCCCGCGCACGTCGATCAGGATCTTCTCGTCGAGCGCCTCGCGGCGCAGGCGCTTGAAGGGTTTGTGGTCGGTGAGCACGAGCACGATGTTCGCGCGGGCGATCGCCTCCTCCAGCGCCACCAGCTCGAACTCCGGGTGGTGCTCGAGGTTGGGCTCGACGAAGAGCAGCTCCCCCACGCCCTCCGCGCGCAGCGCGCGGACGATCAGGGCGGCCGGCGACTCGCGCAGGTCGTCGACGTCCGCCTTGAAGGCCAAGCCCAGGCAGGCGATCACCGGCTCCTTCACCCTGGCGGCGCAGGCCTTGACGCGCTCGATGACCCAGCGGGGTTTCTCGTCGTTGACCTCCCGCGCGGTGCGGATCAGGCGCGCCTCCTCGGGGTCGCGCGCGACGATGAACCAGGGGTCGACGGCGATGCAGTGGCCGCCGACGCCCGGGCCGGGCTGCAGGATCGAGACGCGCGGGTGGCGGTTCGCGAGCCGGATCACCTCCCACACGCTGATCCGCTCGCGGGCGCAGATCATCGAAAGCTCGTTGGCGAAGGCGATGTTGACGTCGCGGAAAGCGTTCTCGGCGAGCTTGACCATCTCGGCGGCGCGCGCCGAGGTCGCGACCACCTCGCCGCGCACGAAGCCCTGGTAGAAGCGCGCCGCGGCCTCCGCCGA
>DATKBQ010000695.1:0-2380 GCA_035546375.1 Planctomycetota bacterium
ACATGGACCCAAGAGCTTACCCGGGCTCGCGGCCACGGCCCAGGCTCGCAGGGCGTGGGCGACGGCTGCCGATGGACATGGCGCGAACGCGCCGGGGCCATGGCGCGACATGGCGCGGACGCGCCAGGGCCGCGGCGCGCACGCGCCGCCCCGCGCCTCAGTCGAGGACCTGGACGAGCATGCTGGCGGCGCCGAAGAGGAGCACGAGCAAGGCCGCAGCCGCGATCAAGATCAGCTGCAGGAGGCCGAGCAGGAACCCCGCGCGCCCGACGCCGCTGCGCTCGCCCGCCCCCAGGACCATCGCGAGGAGGGCTCCCAGGCACGGGCAGGCGCCCACCCAAGCGAGGATTCCCAGGACCAGGGACGCGATCGCCTTGCCGCTCGCCTGCTCGTTCATGGCTCCCCCGCCCTACCCGTTCCCCCGCGGGCTATTCGACGTAAGCCGGCTCGGTGGTCAGCCGCGGATCCTCGACAGCTCCGCCGACGGTGAAATGGTACAGGCTCTGGAAGTCGAGCGTTGCCAGCCCCAGCACGGCGTGCAGCGCGTCGTCGAAGAAGCACCCCATCCCGGTGGCGCGCAGGCCGGCGGCCTCGGCTTCGAGGTAGAGGATCTGGCCGACGAAGCCCGCCTCCCAGTGCAGGTGGCGGTAGAACCAGGCGCCGTTCGTCTCGAGCGAGGGCCGGAGCTCCGCCAGCATCGCGGCGGCGAAGCATCCATCCGCGGCGATCTCCTGGTGGCAGGAGACCGAGCGCGCCAGCGAGCGCACGTCGCCGGCGCGCAGGCGCACGAGCGCCAAGCCGGCGGGGCAGCCTTCGGGGCGAGCCCAGTCGAAGTCGCGGCGACACGCCTCGCGCAGGCGCGGCTCGCGCCCCGGGTCGCGCAGCAGGAGGTACAGGCCGCCCGGGAGGCCCTCGACCCGGTGCACGAAGAGCACGAGATCGACCCTGGGGAGCCACGGCAGGGCCCCCCACGGGGCGGCGCTGCTCGGCAGCGTGCGCGCGAGCGCGCGGAAGAAGGCCTCGCTCGCGATCGAGGCCCGCCCGTCGAAGTCGACCGCGCTGCGACGCTGGCGCACGAGCGCGCGCAGCGCCGGCGAGCCGCGATCCGGCTCGGGCGCCGGCCCGAGGTCCAGGGCCGGCCAAGGCGGCGTGCGCGGCTTGCGCGTCCACGCCTCGGCGGAGTCGATGCGGCCCCAGTCGACGTGGCCCGGCGAGAGCTCGTTCGGCTCCCCTTGCCAGCGGAGCTCCTCGCACCTCGCGAAGGCCTCGGGGTCGCCCTCGCGACCCGGCGCGGGCGCGAGCGGCGGATGGAGCAAGAGCAAGGTCTGAGCGTGCTCGGCCTCGACTCCGCGCTGGGTCCAGATCCCGAGCAGGCGCGCCATCTCGGCGCTCGAGGCGGAATCCGCGAGGGCGCATCGCCAGCCGAGCCCCGCGGCCGCGATCGCCAGCGCGGCCAGCGCGTGGCCCGTGTCGTGCTGGCTGTAGCGGAACGCGCGCTCGCCGTACTTCCAGGCCTCGCGCCAGTGGATCGCGCTGAGGCCTGCGATCCATGAGCCCGGCGGAAGCGCCGCCCAGAGGCGCGAGGCGAGCTCTGCAGGAACGACGGCGCGCAGCTCGAGCGCATGCTCCTCGGGCGCGTAGTGCGCGAGCGTGGGCTCGTCCCACAGCCCCACGATGGGGCCGGCGGCGACGTAGCCCTCGACCGGGTGCAGGTTGCCGCTCGAGGGGTTGACGCGCAGCGACCAGCGCGAGGTCCCGGAGCGCTTCCAGGCGGATAGGGAGAGGGAGTCGAAGAGGAGCTGGGAGACGCTCGCGCGGTCCACGGGCGCGGCAGGGGTGACGCCGCGGGTGAGGATGTCGCTCCAGGTCGGGACGGCGCCGGTGACGCTCGCGGGGGGCGGCGGGTGATCGAGGGAGATCAGGGGCGCGCCGCGGTAGCGGCGGAACGGGTCGGGTTGGGTGGCCCAGTCGAGCTCGCCGGGGCCGGCGGCGTAGCGGTGTTGGTGGTGCTTGGTCGCCTGGTGGTAGGCGAGGATGGCGGCGAGGGCGTCGGCGGGCGAGGGAGGTGCGGGTTGTGGCGGCGAGGGCTGTTCGCGGCGGCGGAAGGGGAAGGGCATGGGCATGGGGGCGGTGAGGCAGCGGAAAGCCGGCGCTGGATGATGGCATCTTGGCCGCGTCGAGAGACTCTACAGGTTCGAGTGGTGTGGTGAGGTTCAAGACGTGCAGGGGCGCCCTTCGGGCGCTTCGGCGGCCGAGTACGGCCGCCGGATTCCGCGTCCGGTTCGGCCGCTCGAGCGCCGAACCTACCGCGGAATTCAGGTAGGAAGAGCTTCGCGCCCGAGAGGTAGGGCCAGGTGGATGGCGTGTCGGATGGGATCCC
>DATKBQ010000696.1:0-4623 GCA_035546375.1 Planctomycetota bacterium
CGGCGCTCAACGATCTCGGATCGGCCGCGCTGATGCAGGACCGCCTCGACGACGCGGAAGCGCGGTTTCGGCGCATGCTCGCGATCTACCGCGAGGTCTACAAGGACGGCCACTACCTGGTCGGCATCGCGACCGCCAACCTCGCCAGCGTCTTGACCGAGCGGAAGGAATATGCGCGCGCCGAGGAGCTCCACCGCGAGGCGATCGCGGTCTACGAGCGCACGCTCGCGCCCGGGAACCTGCACGCGGCGATCGGCCGGATCAAGCTCGGCCGCGTGCTTCTGCGCCAGGAGCGCTACGCCGAGGCGGAAGTGGAAACCCGCGCCGGATACGAGACGGTGTTGAAGCAGGCCAGCCCCTCGGTGAGCTGGCTGCGCTCGGCGCGGATGGACTTGGCGGCGGAATACGAGGCGCTGGGCCAGCCCGAGCGCGCCGCCGAGTTCCGCTCGGGGCTGGCGCAGGGAGCCGAGGCAGCGGATCGCTGAAGGGCCCTACTGCGCACGTGGACTGGCGCTTCTTGCCAGTCGAGCCTCCTCCCGCATGACCCTCCCGACAACGGGGGTGATTCCTCCGTTCGAACGGTTCGCGCTCACGGACAGATGATCAGGAAAAGCGCATCGCTCAGGCTGTCGGCGAACGGGTCTCCGGGATCATGGGACCAGTTCTGGATCCAGACGCTCGCCCCGGGAACCAGCGCCGGATCGGCGCCGCTGGCGATGTATGCGTTGAAGTCCTCGCTGAACGAGCCGTTGCAGATGCCTCCCGTACCGCCGGAGCCCAGGACGGCGTGCCTCACCAGCGGCGACTGGACACACAGGAGCCCGCCGTGGAAGGGCGCAGCCGACGAGCCGTTCGTGCCGTGGAAGTAGAGCCCGTTCCTCCCGCCGATCACGTTCGTCGTGGTCAGGGTGCAGCCGTTCCCGAAGCTCGCGCTCGGAATCCCGACCACCGCGATCGACGGTGTGCAGCCGAGCGAGTTCGTCTTGGCCGTGCAGAAGACCTGTGGCGAGGAGCAAAGACGCTCGTACCTCGCTACCGTGTGGGTTCCCCCCGCAGCGATCTCCACATAGACGAGCCCGCTCGAGAGCGCGGGCGCGTTCTGGAATCCCCATTCCACGACCGACCCATCGCTACGGCGCGCGACCGTGCGGTACCAGCCCGCCGCCACCTCGACGTAGGTGAGTCCGCCCGGGAGCGCGGGAACGTTGCACTGGCCGTAGAGGTTGTTTCCCCAGGCCACCACTGAGCCGTCGCTGCGGCGCGCCACGGTATGCGTCCCACCTCCCGCCACGTGGACGTACGTGAGCCCGCTCGGGAGCGCCGGAACGTTGGTCTGACCGTGGGAGCTCGATCCCCATGCCGCCACCGACCCGTCGCTCCGGCGCGCCACGGTGTGATAGCTGCCCGCCGCCACCTCGACGTAGGTAATCCCGCTCGGGGGCGCGGGCACATTGCACTGGCCTGCGCCGTTGAGTCCCCAGGCGACGACCAAGCCGTCGCTGCGGCGTGCAACGGAATGAGAATCGCCCGCCGCTACCCCGACGTAGGTGAGCCCGCTCGGGAGCGAGGGCACGTTGCACTGGCCGTACAGGTTGTTTCCCCAGGCCACGACCGAGCCGTTGCTGCGGCGTGCGATGGTGTGGGACCCGCCTGCCGCCACTTCGACGTAGGTGACCCCGCTCCAGAGCGGAGGCACGCCGCCGTACGGGTTTCCTCCCCAGACTACGACCGAGCCGTCGCTCCGGCGTGCGACGGTGTGGTACCCACCCGCCGCTACCTCGACATAGGTGATCCCGCTCGGAAGCGCGGGCGTGCCGCACTGGCCGAAGAGACTGTTTCCCCAGGCCACGACCGAGCCGTCGCTGCGCCGCGCAACCGTGTGATACAAGCCCGCCGCCACCTCGACGTAGGTGAGGCCGGTGGGTAGCGCAGGCACATTCGTTTGCCCGGCGATGTTGAACCCCCAGGCCACGACCGAGCCGTCGCTCCGCCGCGCGACCGTGTGTCCATAGCCCGCCGCCACCTCGACGTAGGTGAGCCCGATCGGGGCAACGGGGACGTTGCACTGGCCGTAGCCATTGTCTCCCCATGCCACCACGGAGCCGTCGCTGCGGCGCGCGACGGTGTGCCCCCCGCCCGCTGCCACCTCGACGTATGTGAGCCCGCTCGGGAGCGTGGGCACGTTGCACTGGCCCGAGTCGTTGCGGCCCCAAGCCACGACCGAGCCGTCGCTCCGGCGTCCGATAGAGTGCTCTCCGCCTGCGGCCACCTCGACATAGGTGATCCCGCTCGGGAGACCCGGCACGTTGCACTGGCCGTGGAGGTTGTCGCCCCAGGCCACGACCGAGCCATCGCCGCGGCGTGCCACGTTGTGGTACGAGCCCGCCGCCACCTCGACGTAGACGAGCCCACTCGGAAGCGCGGGAACATTTGCCAAGCCGTAGTAGTTCGCTCCCCAGACCACGACCGAGCCGTCGCTGCGGCGCGCAACGGTGTGCCACCCGCCCGCCGCTACCTCGACGTAGGTGTCGTAGTTCCAGGCGGTGTTGAACGCCTGACTTCCCCAACCGAGTACCTCGGACTGCGCAAGCGCCTGACTCCGTGGAGCAACCGTCGCCATCGCGACGATAAGGAGTCCCCGCAGTGTGCCCATCAGGCTTGGCGCAGCGCCTTGTGAGCCGCGGTGCGTCGCCGTGCAAGCTACCGCGGACTGGGCAAGCACGCAAACGATCCTGATGCAGCCCGCCAGCATCGGCCCTGCGCCGGCCTCCCGGCCGCTAGCGGGTCGAACCCGGGGCGCCGCTCAGCGGTGCGTCAAGAGCATCGTCATCCGCCGCCCCATCAGGCGCGGCGAGGCCTCGATCTTGCTGATGTCGCCCAAGGTCTGGGCGACGAAGCGCATCACCCGCTCGCCGTGCTCGGGGTGATCCAATTGCCTCCCCCGGAACACGCACACGACCTGCACCTTGTGGCCCTGCTCCAGGAACTTCCGCCCCTGCTCCAGCCGGTACTCGAGATCGTGCTTGTCGATCGCCGGCCGCACGCGCAGCTCCTTGAGCTGAGAGGAGTGGTGCTTGTGGCCGGCGCGCTCCTTCTTGCGCTGCTCGTACTTGAACTTGCCGAAGTCGAGGATGCGGCAGACCGGCGGCTGCGCGGTGGGCGAGACCTCCACCAGGTCGAGCCCTGCTTCCTCGGCCCTGCGGCGGGCGTCCTCGGTGGGGACGATGCCCACCTGTTCGCCCTTCTCGTCGATGAGTCGTACTTGCGGGATACGGATCTGCCGGTTGACGCGGAAGGTGCGCGAGGTCACAGAGCTCCTTGCATGGGTGTCTCGATGGGGTGGTCTCCCTTCTCTGGTTTCGGTGGGGAGTAGAGGATAGATCGGCCTGGAAGAGGGCGCCAGTGGAGCACCAGCCGCCCTCAGGATTCCGGACGGACCGCGGGCGGCGGCGCGACCACGCGCACGTGGACCTCGGCGAGCTGCTCGGGCGCCACCGGCGAGGGCGCGCCGCACATCAGGTCGGCGGCCGAGGTGGTCTTGGGGAAGGCGATCACCTCGCGGATGTTGTCCAGGCCCAAGGTCAGCGCCACGGTCCGGTCGAGCCCCAGGGCGAACCCGGCGTGCGGCGGCGCCCCGTGGGCCAGGGCCTCGAGCAGGAAGCCGAACTTCTCGCGCTGCTCCTCGGGGGTGATGCCCAGGATCTCGAACACGCGCTGCTGGACGTCCGCTCGGTGGATCCGCACCGACCCCGAGCCCAGCTCCCAGCCGTTGAGCACCAGGTCGTAGGCGCGGCTCTCGAGCTTCTCTAGATCAGGACTTTCGCCGCCCAGGGTCCAGTCCGCCGGCGCCGTGAACGGGTGGTGCGCGGCGTTCCAGTGACCGGTCGCCGGATCGAGCTCGAACATGGGGAAGCGCGTCACCCACAGGAATGCGTAAGCCGCCGGGGGTGCTCCGGGCTCGGCCTTGGGCACGAGCCCCAGCTTCGTCCCGAGGTGGTTGCGCAGCCCGCCGAGCACGCGCCGCGCCACGGCCTGCTCCGCGGCGACGAACAGGCACACGTCCTCCTCGCGCGCGTCCATCGCCTCCATCAAGGCCCGCGCGCGCTCGCCGGCCGCGAAGCGCGCCAGCGGGCCGGATCCGCCCGCGGCGGCGGCCTTCCACCAAGCGAGCCCCTGCGCGCCGAGCGAGCGCGCCAGCTCCTCGAGCGCGGCGATGTCCTTGCGCGAGAGCGGAGTCTCGTGCGGCACGGTGAGGCCGAGCACGCGCCCGCCCGACTCGACCGTGCTCCGGAAAACGGCGAAGTCGCTCTCCTTGGCCCAGCTTGCGGCGTCGCGCAGCTCGAGGGCGAAACGCGGGTCGGCGCGACCGAGGCCGATGCGCAGGTCGGGCTTGTCCACGCCGTAGCGCTCCATCGCCTGCTGCCAGCTCAGGCGCGGGAACGGCGTCTGGAGCTCCAGACCCAGTGCCTCGCGGAAGGTCTCCGACAGCGCTTGCTCCCACGCGCGGAAGACGTCCTCCTCCTCCACGAAGCTCATCTCCATGTCGAGCTGCGTGAACTCCGGCTGGCGGTCGGCGCGCAGGTCCTCGTCGCGGAAGCAGCGCGCCACCTGGTAGTAGCGGTC
>DATKBQ010000697.1:0-2178 GCA_035546375.1 Planctomycetota bacterium
GGCGGCTTCTATGCCGACATCGAGGTCGACCGCGCGGCTGCGGCGCGCTATGGCTTGCGCGTCGGCGATGTGCACGACCTGATCACCACGGCGGTGGGCGGCATGCAGATCTCCGAGACGGTGGAGGGGCGCGAACGCTACCCGATCTCCGTGCGGTACGCACGGGACTACCGGGAGGAGCCGCAAGCGCTGGAGCGCGCGCTGCTCACGACTCCCGGGGGAGCGCAGATCCCGCTGCGCCAGGTCGCGAAGATCTCCTTCCCCACGGGGCCCCCGATGATCCGCAGCGAGGACGGCCGGTTGGTGGGCTACGTCTTCGTCGATCCCGGCGAGCGCGCGATGGCCGAGTACGTCGCCGAGGCACGCGAGGAGGTCCGCGAGCGCGTTGCGCTGCCGGCCGGCGTGCGGGTCGAATGGGCGGGCCAGTTCCTGTATTTCGAGCGCGCGAAGGCGAAGCTCAAGATCGTGGTGCCGGTGACGCTATTCCTGATCGCGATCCTCCTCTACCTCAACACCCGCTCGGTCACCGAGGTGGCCATCATCCTGCTCGCCGTCCCCTTCTCGCTGATCGGCGCCGTGTGGCTGCTCTGGCTCCTGGACTACAACATGAGCGTCGCGGTGTGGGTCGGAATGATCGCGCTCGCCGGGCTCGACGCCGAGACCGGGGTCGTCATGCTGCTCTACCTGACGCTTTCCTACCGGCGCTGGCGCGCCGAGGGAAAGTTGGGCTCGTTCGCGGACCTGCGCGAGGCCATTGTCGAGGGAGCGGCGCACCGCATCCGCCCCAAGCTCATGACCGTGCTGACCACGATGATCGGCCTCCTGCCGGTGATGTGGTCGACCGGCACCGGCGCCGACGTCATGAAGCGTATCGCCGCCCCCATGGTGGGCGGGCTGGTGACGTCGTTCATCCTGGAGCTGACGGTCTACCCGGCGATCTTCGCCGTCTGGAGGAGCCGGCAACTCGTGAGGCAGCCTGCGCCGCCCGGGGAAAGTGACCCATGATGGAGATCAAGGCCTACGTCCGGCCGGAGCGGCTCGACGCGACCACGGCCACGGACGCATCTTCGTCGCGGCGGTCGAGCACGACGCGAATCTATGTACCGGCGAGGGGGCGAGAACGCCCTCTGAGCCGCGGCATCGAGAACCATAGAACGTCAGGAAAGGAGAAGGAAGCAATGCCAACCATCCAGAAGAACATGACGGCGGCGCGAACGGCGGCTCGGGCTCTTGCCATCCTTGGCCTGCTGCTCTCAGCGATGTCGTCGGTCTCGGCCGGCGCCGCGGAGGAGCCGCGGACGATCCAGATCACCGTCACCGACCAGGGCTACGAGCCGAGCCGGATCGAGCTCGAGGTGGGAGAGTCGGTGCGGCTCGCGTTCGAACAGAAAGCGCAGATGGAGTGCGCGCGCACGGTCGAGAGCAAGGAACTGGGGATCGAGCGCATCGAGCTGCCGCCCGGCAAGACCACGGTGGTCGAGGTCACTCCCACGAAAGGGGGCGAGTTCACGTTCGCGTGCGGCATGGGGATGCTGAAGGGGACCGTGGTCGTCGCGGCACCATGATGTCGGCCATCAGGATGCTACCCAAGCAGAAGGAGAGCTCGATGAGCCGAACAGCCTGGAAGAGAAGCTTGGCCGCCGGGGGTGGGGCGATCGTCGGCGCCCGCTCGGACGGGTCGGTGCTCTACTTCGCGAGCCGCGAGACGCTCCAGCGCTACCGCACGGGTGCCTCGTGAGCCCGGCGGGAGCGGGCTGGCCCCGCTGGCTGCTGGTCGCGCTCCTCGTACTGGCCGTCGTCGTTCTGATCCCGCTGGGGTGGATGGCCTGCGCCATGTTCTTCGGTGGCGGCCTGATGGGAGGGACGATGGGGCCGGGAATGATGGGCGGCGGGATGATGGGCTCACAGTGGGCCTGGCTGCTCGGAACGGCTCTCCTGCTCGTCCTCCTCGTCGCGCTGATCCTCCTCGTCGTGCGCGAGCTCTCCAGGCGGAATGCCGAGGAGTCGGCGCGCTCGCAGAGCCCGGAGCCGCCGGGTGGCGCCTCGGGCCCGAGACGACCGGAGTGAAGACTATGAGACGGACAACATCACCAGAAGAGATGCAGCAGCGAGCGCAACAGGTGGACCAGGAGCTCGAGACTCTCGTCCGGCGCATGGACACAGCTCGCGGCGAGGCCA
>DATKBQ010000698.1:0-3350 GCA_035546375.1 Planctomycetota bacterium
GACGGCGGCGCCTTCTTCAGCCACGACGGGCGCTGGCTCGTCTTCCGCAGCACGATGTTCGCGCCCGACGGCCAGCGCGGCGACCGCGCCGGCTACCGCGAGCTGCTCGCGCGCCACCAGATCCGCCCGATGGCGCTCGAGCTGATGCTGGTCCGGCCCGATGGCAGCGAGCGCCGCCAGCTCACGCGCCTGGGCCACGCCAACTTCGCGCCCTTCTTCTTCCCGGACGACGCGCGGGTGATCTTCTCCTCGAACCACCACGACCCGACGACGCGCGAGCGCGCCGGCAACTTCGACCTCTTCGCCATCGGCGTCGACGGCGAGGGACTCGAGCGCATCACGACCTACGCGGGCTTCGACAGCTTCGCGATGTTCAGCCCCGACGGGCGCTTCCTCGCCTTCGCCTCCAACCGCGGCGGCACCGTCGAAGGCGAGACGAACGTCTTCGTGGCCGAGTGGCGCGACTGAAAGGCAACTTTTGAGTCGTAGTCAAAGTTTCACTTTCTCGGCCGGGGGGAAGGGGCGCGAGCGAGACAACCGCGACGGCCTCGTCTAGGATCTCCGGCGCGGCTGCTTCCAGCGCCGCCTCCCGTGAAGCGCCTGGTCCGGGTGGAGCCGATCGCCGAGCTGCGGCGGATCTGCCAAGTCCCCTCCCAGAACGACCTGCCCGCCGTGCTCTACGGCGCGCGGCTGTCGATCTACGTCACGCGCTTCCTCCTGCGCCTCGGGCTCGGGCCGTCGGTCGCGACAGGCGCCATGCTCGCGCTCGGCGTGATCGGCTCGCTGTGCACGCTCCTCGGCGGGTGGTGGATCGCCGCCGGCCTCGGCCTGATCGCGTTCTCCTACGTGCTCGACTGCGTCGACGGCGAGATGGCCCGCTACCGCGGCGTCGACTCCTACTTCTGGGCGGGCGTCGACTACGTCCACCACATGCTCGTGAAGGGGCTCTCGTTCCTGTGCCTGGGCGTCGGTCTCTTCCGCGAGCACGGGGACGCCTGGACCGTCGCCGCCGGAGGCATCGGCTCGGTCTGCTGGCTCTTGCTCCTGGGCCTGCGCGATCTCCCCCTGACGATCTTCGCCAAGAAGGTCGTCCTCGACCCGAGCCGTGACTGCAACCCGGCCTACGGGAGCCTGACGAGCACGCTGCATGCGCACCGCGCGAGCCGTGCGGGCGACCCTCCGACGTTTCCCTGGGGCGAGGGCTTCCGCTTCAGGCCTTGGGTGGTCCGCACCTTCTTCACCACCTTCGAGATCGCCGTCCCGATCCTGATCGCGGCCGCCCTCGCGGACCGCGTCCTCGCTCCCTTCGCGCTCTTCGGGCGGCCGGCGCCGCTGGCGGGGATCGTGCTCTACGCCTACGCCGTGCTCCTCGCGCTCGAGGTCGCCGAGCGCGTGCTCGACTTCGCGCGGGGCGAGCGCATCGACGCCGAGCTCGCCGAGCTCGCGCGGCGCGCCGAGTTCCCCGCCCCGCCGCGGGACGCCCCCGCATCGCCGCCGGCGCGGCCACCGGCCGGCGCGCGCAGCTCCGGCTCCCTCCGCCCCTGAAGCTCGGCTACTGCGCGTCGCGCGTCGCCAGCGTCACGCGCACGCTCTCCTCCTTGCCCTCGCGCAGGAAGCGCGTCTCGACCACGTCGCCGGGCTTGAAGCTCGAGAGCGCGAACATGAAGTCGTAGATCGTGCCGATCTCGTGGTCGCCGACCTTCACGATCACGTCCCCGGCGAGCAGGCCGGCCTTCTCGGCCGGGCTGCCGGCCGAGGTGCCCGAGAGCTTCAGGCCAGGGCCCTCGTAGGAGTACTCCGGGACGGTCCCGAACCAGACGCGCCAGCCGCCGGAGGCGGCCGCGTGCGGGTCGGCCGCGGGAGCGGGCGGCTCGACGTAGGCGAGCGAGTCCGCGGCCGCCATGCGGCGCACCAGCTCGCCCCCGAGCGCGGCCACCTTCGCGGCGCCCTCGGCCTCGAAGCGCTCCACGTCGTCCGAGGGCTTGTGGTAGTCGGCGTGCACGCCGCTGAAGAAGTGCAGGGCCGGGATCCTGCGCTTGAGGAAGGTCATGTGGTCGCTGCCGCCCACACCCTGGCCCGAGGAGCTGACGGCGAGGTCGAGGCCGCAACCGAGCTCCATCTCCTCGAGCCAAGGCGCGAACTCCGCCGCGGTGCCGGCGCCGAGCACCTGCAGCTTGCCTTTGCCGGCGCGGCCGACCATGTCGAGGTTCAGGTTGGCGCGGACGTTTTCCAACGGCACGGTCGGGTGCTGAGCCCAGTGCTCGCTCCCGAGCAGCCCCTGCTCCTCGCCCGACCACCGCGCGAAGACCACGTCGCTGCCCGGCGGCGGACCGGCGGCGAGCAAGCGGGCGATCTCGAGCACGACCGCCGTGCCGCTGGCGTTGTCGTCGGCCCCGTTGTGGATCTCGCCCTGCTGGTCCGGCGCGAGCGAGCCGTCGCCGCCGCGCCCCAGGTGGTCGTAGTGGGCCCCTAGGACGACCACGCGGTCCGAGCGCTCGCCCTTCAACCGCCCGAGCACGTTCCAGGCCTTCCCCTTCTGGCGGCGCACGTCGGCGTTCAGCGCGAGGCGCGGCATCGCGATCGCCGTGCCGCCGCCGTCGAGCTCGGGGTGCTCGGCGGCCTCCACCAGTCGCTCGATCTCGATCCCGAGCCGTTTCGCGGCCTCCGCGGTGATCATCAACGCGGGGATCCCGGCCTGCGCGCTGCGCGAGGTGTCGAAGCGCGGCAGCGGATCCTCCTCGTCCGGATGCTGCACAACGAATACGGCCTTCGCGCCCTTGCGCTTGGCGGTCATCACCTTGTTGAAGAGCGAGGCCGCGTCGGCCCACGTCGCGCCTTCGCCGCCTGCTGCCGGCGGATACGGTGGCACGCCGCGCAGCATCACGAAGATCTCGGCCGGCTCCGCGGGAGTCGCCGCGTAGTCGTCGAGCCCGAGCTCGGGCTTCGAGATCCCGTAGCCGACCCAGCGGCTGGTCCCGCGAAGCTCTCCCGCGTCGGAGCAGAACAGCGGGACGACGTCGGGCGCGAGGACCCTGGCGGCGAAGTCGATGTAATCGACCATCACCTCGAAGGCCTCTCCTGGCCACTTCATGGGCTCTTCCTTGCTCTCGACGATCCAAGAGCCACCGCCGTCCTCGGCCGGCAGCGGCACCTCGAACACCTGCCGAAACCCGTCCTCGCCGGCCGGCTCGAGCCCCAGCTCCTGCAGACGCTTCTCGAGCCAGAAGGAAACGGCCTTGGCCGGCGGCGTGCCGGCCCGGCGCCCCTCGCGCAGATCGTCGGCGAGCCAGGTGACGTCGGCGAGCAGCCGCGCGGGATCGGGCTCGGCACTCGCGACGGGCGCGGCTGCC
>DATKBQ010000699.1:0-11421 GCA_035546375.1 Planctomycetota bacterium
CGCCATCGGCTGCCGGGGCTGCCGGCTCGCCGGGGCGCGAGCGGCGCCGCCGGCGGCGCGAGCGCTTGCGCCGCGGCTCCTCGCCGGGCGGCAAGCCGGAGGAGGGCCCGAAGGGCTGGGGGCTCCGCTCCTCGAGCGCGACGGCCCCGGCGGGCTCACCGTCCTCGCGGGCTTCGTCGGACTCGGGTGCGCCGCCCGCAGGGGAGGTGCGACGGCGGCGCCTCGCTCCGCCGCGGCGACGCCGGCGCGTCCCCGTACCGGCGGGTGCGGAACCGCCGGCGGGCTCGCCGCCGGTGGAGTCAATCTCGAGGGAGCCGTCGCCGGCCCGGGAGGTGCTCTCCGAGGAGAGCCCGTGCGCGGGGCCGTCGCCGGCCCCGGTGCCCGGGAGCGGTTTCGCGCCCGGGGAGGTGTGATCGATCATGGATTGTGGACTCAGGGTCCGGAAGTCGAGGGCGGGCGAGCCGCGCCGGCCGCGCGGCCGCCACGAGGCGATTCCCGCGGGCGAGTCGGCTGCGCCGATCCTCGAGCAGGCGGAGGGCCTCGAGCAGGCCGAGGGCCGCGCGCCTCCCGACCGAGCTGGGCGGAATGCCCAGCCGCGAGCCCCGCGCGGCGCGGCGCGCCGTCGGATCGGGGCTCGAGGTGCGGGAGGTTCGGGCTCTGGCCAAGGCTCCGGAACTCGTGTTCTCGGGGGTGCAGCGCAGGCGTGCGCTGCAGGTGAAAGGGGTCGCGGCTCCCTGGGGGATTCCCGGCGGCTCCGTCCGCGGGGGTCCGCGGCTGGCTCCGACCGGGGCGAACCACCGCGGAGCCCGCGGCGGATCTCGCCCGGCGTCGATCCGTCGGATCGGCCGGCAGGGCGCGCCCCGCGCCCTGCGGGCGGGGCCTACGCTCGACCATGCTCCCCTATCGGAGGTCCGGAGTCGAAGGCGAAGGGCAAAAATCCGGCGAGATCGCGGCCGGCCGAGCGGGGAGCGGCCGGGACTGGCGCCGAAGACGACTCCCCCGCGGCCTGCGATCGCGGGCCGCGGGGGAGCCGAAGGGGTGGTTTTCCCGGTGGGGAGCGCGAGCCTACTGGACGCCGTCCCCGATCGGGCCGCGCGAGCGGCGGTAGCTCGGATCGACCATGGCCTCGACCTCGTCCTTGAGGCGCGCCTTGCGGCGCGCGAGCTCGGACTGGAGCAGGTGCTCGGTGTCGGCGCTGGTGTGCACCACGTTGGGCGTGATGAACACGATCAGGCTGCGGCGCTGGCGCTCCTTCTTCCTGTGCTTGAAGAGCTCGCCGACCAGCGGGATCGAGGACAGGCCGGGCACCCGGGACTCGGTCCTGACGTCCGTGTCGGTGGTCAGCCCGCCGATCACCGCCGTCTGCCCGCTCTCGAGCAGCATGGTGGTGATGATGGTCGAGGAGCGCGTGCGCGGCAGCGCGATCGAGCCCTCCAGGCCGGAGGCGCCGACGGTGAAGACGTCGAAGCCGGCCGGCGCGAGCGCCGAGCTGCCGGTGCCCGAGAGGCTGGTCTCCTTCGGGATCACCTCCATCGACAGCGTGTTCGTGCCCGGGATGACGTGCGGCACGATCAGGAGCTGGAAGCCGACCTCGACCGGCGAGGACTGGGCCTCGGTCAGCGAGAGCTGCAGGCCGCCGGCCTGGCCCTGCTCGGACTTCGCCTCGGCATAGCGGATCGTCTCGCCCACGAAGATCGTCGCTTCGCGGCCGTCCAGGGCGATCAGGCGCGGCGCCTGGATGACGTCGCTCTTGACGTCGCGCTGGAGCAGCTTGAGCGTCGCCTGGACCTGGGTGAAGGACAGTGCGCCGAAGATCGTGGGCGGGAAGATGGTGTCGCCCACGTTGAGCAGCGGGTCGGCGAAGGGGCCCTTGCCGCTCGGGTTGACGATGATCGGGTCCTCCCAGCCCTTGCCGCCCAGCCCGAAGGGCAGCGTGATCGGGATCTGGCCGCCGCTGGCCGTCACCTGCGGCCCGCCGTCGCCGTAGTCGACGCCCAGGTCGAGCAGGTCGCTGTTCAGGGTCGAGACGAACTTCACGTCGACGAACACCTGCGCCGGCTCGACGTCCAGGCGAGCGAGCATCTCCTTGATCGCCAAGTGCACCTGGTCGGTGTCGCGCACGATGATCACGTTCTGCGACTCGATGTAGTCCATCTCGCCGCCGAGGTTCAGCGCCTTCTTGAGGGCCTGCAGCACGGTGAAGTTCGCGGCGACGTCCTGTCCGCCCTTCTGCCCCGCTTGGCTGGGCATCGCCTGGAGGAACTCGCTCTTGATCTGCGGGCGGAAGCGGGTCTGCGGGCGCAGGTAGCGGAGCTGGTAGCTCCTCGTCGACATCTGCGCCTGCAACGACTTCGGGTCGACCACGCGCAGCACGCCGCGCTCCTCCTGGATGACCACGTAGCCGAGGGTCTTGACCGCCGCCTCGAGGGCGTCGCGCCAGGGCACCTCGTTGAAGCGCAAGGAGAGCGTGCCCGCCACGTCGGGCGACACCACGATGTTCGCTCCGCCCAGCTTGGCGATCGTGTCCACGATGTGGGTGATCGGCGTGTCCATGAACTCGATCGTCACGCGCGCCGGCTTCTCGACCACGAGGATCCCGCCCGTGCGCTGGGTGACGACGAAGCCGACCTTCTCGGCGGCGATGTCGAGCGCGTCGCGCCAGGACACGTCGGAGAGCTCGAGCGAGAGCTCGCGCTTGTCCTCGTCCGGCTCGCCGATCACGACGATGTTCGCCCCCGACTTCTCGCGCAGGTACTGCACGACGTCGGCCAGCGAGCGGCCCTCCACGCGGAGGTCGACGCGCGCGTCCTTGCCCACGCCCTGCGCGAAGGCCGTGGACGCGCACCACAGGAGCAGCGCCGCGGCGCCGCAAGCGAATCTTGACATCTTCATTCCACTCCACCGGGCCAGGGCCCGGCTCCGGACTGCGGACCGGCGTCAGAAGCGCCGGACCAGGACCACCCCTCTGAACACGAACTCGATCTCACCGTGGCGGATGCCCCGGATCATCAGCTCGTTGTCGACCAGGTCTCCCTCTCCCAGGGCCCTGCCGTTGATCAGGATCACCGGCGGGCGCCCCTCCATGATCGCGACGCCGCGGATGTCGATCTTGATGCGCGAGAAGTCGGACAGGAGCTGTGCCTCGTCGCGCCGGCGCCGGATCTTCGTGACCCACGCCTCGCGCGGGGGATCGCCGCGCACGTAGTCGAGCCGGGACTCGAAGGTGGCGCAGGCGCTCAGCGCCAGGTCGTGCTCGCCCGCCGCCAGGTGGCGCACCATCGTGTCGTGGAGCTCGCGCAGGGCCTCGACCGAGGGACCGTTGCCGGACTCCTTCTCGGCCACCTTGCGGCGCAGCTCGGCGACCGGGGCGACGACCTCCTGCTGCAGGCGGCTCTGCGCGACCTTGTAGCGGATCAAGCCCTCGCCCTCGACCCGGCGCAGATCCTCCTCGAGCCGTGCGAGCAGGTTCTCGAGATCGGCGCGGGCGACCATCTCGTCCACCACGTTGGCGGCGCCGAGCCACCGGTCGCGGGTCGCCAAGAGCTCGCGGGTCAGCGCGACCAGCCCGTCGACGACCTCCTGCTGCTCCTGCACCGACAGGCCCGACTCCTCCGACTGCATCGGCACGCGCGGGTCGACCCACGGGTCGCGGCGCCCGCGCGCCCCCGCGTAGGAATAGGTCTCGACCGACAGCGCCTGGCGCCGGCGGGTGATCTCGCCCAAGAGCAGCTCGCGCTTGCGCGCGTAGCCGTCGATCTTGACCGGCGGCGCTCCGGCGTGCGGCTCGTAGACGTAGGTCTCGACGTCCATCTGGACCTTGTGCGCCGCCTGTCCCGCCTCCTCCACGGAGCGGCGCGAGGCCGCCGAGAGCTTGAAGCTCGGCACGAGCATGAAACGCGAGTGGCTCTCGAGGCGGTCGAGGAACGAGAGCAGCTGGAAGGCGTCGGCGTCGTAGGTGAGCTGGTAGGCGACCTTGTCGAAGTCCGCCTTGCTCTTCTTCCGGCTCGCCGCCTCCTGGGGCTTCTTCTTCAGGGCCGTGATGCGCACGCCCGCGTCGTCCTCGAAGCGCCGCATGTCGCGCACGAAGTTGTTGATGTCGCCCTCGTCGGGGAGGATCTCCTTGATCGCCTCCTCGGTCTCGCGCAGCACGATGACCTCGCGCTCGAGGTCGTGGGTGCCGGCGATCTGCTTGCGCGCAGCCCCGATCCTGGCCTGGAGATCCGTGACCGCCTCGCGCGCCTGGGCGATCGAGCCGTGCTCGAAGTAGATGAGGGCCCCGATGCCCGCCGCGGCCAGGCCTCCGCCGCCCACCAGGCCGATCCACCAGCGCCGGCTCACCGCTTCACCGCCTTCGCCGCCGCGGCCTTCTGGATGCGCTCCTCGGGGGTCTTGAGCGACAAGGTGAGCGGGAACGCCCACACGACCGGCGGGACCAGCTCCTTGTCCACCAGGGTCTGGCTGCCCTCCGGCGGGGCCGGCGGCAGGAAGTCCTCGATGAACGGCGAGTGCTCGAGGTCGTCGAGGAAGTTCGCGATCTGGTCGAAGCGGTCGGAGCCGTTGTGGCCCGAGGCGCGCACGCTGCCGGCCGACTTCGAGCGCGGATCCGGCGTCTGCTGGACGATCAGGTCGTCGAGCCAGACGTGGTGGCGCTGGCGCTCGTGCTCGCCGCCGGAGTGGATCACGGTGACGAGCTCGTCGACCTTGCGCGTCCACGAGATCCGGCTCTTGGTGATCTCGGCCAGCACCGACTCGCGGGCCGAGTGGCGCTTGCGCTCGGCGTCGAGCGCCTTGTTGTGGTTCACCTGGGGGGTCAGGCCGTCGAGCTCGGTCTGCAGGACCGAGCTCTCGCTCTGCACCTCCCCGGCGACGCCGAAGTGCAGCCAGCTCAGCCATGCGAGCAGCGTGCCGTTGAAGGTCGCCATGGCGGCCACCGCCAGCACGAGCTTGAACGAGGTCCGGTTGCGGCGCCGGTACTCGTCGGGGAGCAGGTTGATGCGGATCATGCGGCACGCACCCTCGACGCCAGCCCGACCGCGACCACCAGGGACGGCGCCCAGGCCTCGAGCTCCTCGACGTCGACGCGATCGCCGGCGACGCGCAGTCCCTCCAGCGGGTTCCAGGTGCGCGTGGTGCGCGCCGTGGCCTGCTCGATGTAGGCCACCGCCCCGGGGGCCAGGACGCCGCCGCCGGAGAGCAGGATCTCCTCGACGCGCACGCCCTCGTGGTGCTCCACGTAGTCGAGCGAGAGTGAGATCTCGCTGGTCAGATCCTCGAGCACGGGCGCGATGGCGCGCGAGACCTCGCCCTGCTTCTCGTCGCCCGCGCGCTTGACGGCCTCGGCCTCGAAGACCTCGATCCCGAGCCTCCGCGCCACCGCCTGGGTCATGTCCTGGCCGCCGATCCCGATCTCGCGGCTGAAGCAGGTCTCGCCGCCGCACAGGACGTTGATCGACGTGCGCGAGGCGCCGACGTCGACCAGGGCGATGGCCTTCTCCTCGCCGGTCCCCTCGGGGGAGGCGGTCTCGTCCAGGTCCAGCTCGGCTTCGCTCAGCCCGCACAGCTCCCAGGCGTTCGCCAGGGCGAAGACGTCGACGTCGATCGCCACCGGCGTGAGGCTCTGTCCGGAGACCGCGCGCACCTGCTCCTCGAGGGCCTGCATGCGGCAGGCGACGAGCAGGACCGAGATCTGGTCCTTGTCGGCCATCTCGTCGGTGCCGCGTTGGGCGCGGCGCAGGAGGGGCTGGCAGTCGAGCACCACCTCGTCCAGCTCGAAGGGCACGTAGCGGTCGGCCTCGAGCCTGATCGCCTGGCGCAGCTCGCTGTCGCTCATGCGCGGCATGTTCACGTAGCGCACGACGACCGACTGGCCCGAGACCGAGGTCACCACCTGGCGCGAGCGGAAGCGCCCGCGCTTGAACACCTCCGCCAGGGCCTGGGCGCGGTCGCCGCCCGGGGGCACTTCGACGCGCGCGAAGCCGGTGACGACCGGCTCCGGGCCCTCGAGCGTGATCTCGACGGCCTTGATCACCTGGCTGCCCAGGTCCAGGCCAACGATGCTTTTCCCTCTCCGGAACACTCGGGCTGCCACTCCTGAGGACAAGGAAACCGGGGCGGCCGTGCAGGCAACCCCCTGGTCGCGTCCGCCCGAGGGCGGCGCGCTGTCTACGGGGGCTGGTTTCGGTCCGCGGGCAGGCGGGGGTTTAGCCGCTCTCGCTGAATCCGGCTTCGACCAAGGCCGCCAGCTCGTCCACCAGGGCCTGGGCGTCCCCGCCGCGGGCCGAGAACTCGAGCAGGGTCTCGGGACCGGCGTTGAGGGTCATGAGCTCGAGGATGCTCTTGCCGTTGACCTCGCGGCCGCCGGAGGCCACGCGCAGCTCGCTCTGGTAGCGCAGCGCGGTCGAGACCAGCGCGTGGCAGGGGCGGGCGTGCAGTCCGCTCGCGTTGACGATGCGGACGGTGCGTCGAGCTTCCACGGCGAGGCCGCCCCCCTGTGCACCCGGGCACCCCCATGGGCGCCGATCGGGCGCCGCTCGGGCGCTACACCTTCGACATTTCCTTGAGGAGGTCCACCAGCTCGGTGCGCGTGCGCACCTGGAGCGCGAACTGGCGGAAGTCCCGCTCGCGCCCCAGCCGCGCGACCCAGCGCATCATATCGAGGTGGCGCTCGGGGTCGTGGAGGTTGCCCGCCTTGTCGGGGCGCAGCACGGTGAAGATCACGTGGACCGGCTCGCCGTCGACGGCGGCCCACTCGACGCCGGCGGGGTGGACGCACAGGCTGGCGACCGCCTGCTCCAGGCCGGCGAGCTTGACGTGCGGGATCGCGATGTTGTGTCCGACGCCGGTCGAGGCCACGGACTCGCGCTCGATCAGGGCCGCGAAGGCGGCATCCGCTCGGGTTTCCTCGAGGGCGCCGCCGGAGACCATCGTGTCGACGATCTCGCGCAGGACCGCCTCCTTGGTGAGCGCCTCGAGATGGATGGAACAGGACTTCGGCTTGAACTGCTTCCAGAACGTCATCGCGGAGCGGCCATCTCGGCCGCCAGTCCTTTCCCCGGGACCGCGCCGATTCAGGAGCCGCAAAGAAGATAGCACACGCCGCCGGCCTGCCGCCCGCCGTGTTTCGCGGCCGACGCGAGCGGCGCCCGAAGCGCCGGCGGCGGTTGTGGCGAATCCGTCATGGGGCCCGAAACGGATGCCCGGGCCGGCGGCAGGCAAGGAGGCCCGCGGCCGGGACGGACCCTACCGCTTGGCGCGCCGGCTGCGGATCTTTCCCTTGTGCCGGGTCAGGGTCCGCGTCATCCGCCCGAGGGCCTCGTCCAGGGTCGCCTCGAGCAGCGGCCCGCGCGAGTCCACGACCAGGGTCACCCCGTGCCCCACGTTGACCACCAGCTCGACCCGGTGCGCCTCGTTCTCCCGCTCGAGCACCGCGCGCAGGGAGACGATGCGGTCGTAGTACTTGGCGAGGTGCTGGAGCCTCGCCTCGACCCGCTCGCGGACGCGCGCAGGGTACTCGTGGTGCGGGATGGAGACGATGGTCTTCATGGGAGTCCTTCCTCGAAGGTGCGGGTCGGGTGGGGGCGCGTCGGAGCCCGGAGGGGCGAGCGCCCGAGGAGGTGCGCCGGGAGCGGCGCGGGAAGGGGTTCGCCTCGGCCCACGGCTGAGGGCGCGGGAGGCGCAGGCGGCGTGCGCGCGGCTGCGCACGGGTCCGTCGCTGCGCAGCGGCGATCGTTCGCGCGAGCCATCGGAACCTGCCTCCAAGGTGTACCCGAGGGCGAGATCGGTCAAGGGGGAGGTGCGACGCGCGCACATCAGTACCGGAACAACCCCGGCGCCCCTCGCCCGCCCCCATCCCGCCCGGCGAAGACGCGTTCGCGGTAGCGGACGGAGACGAGATACAGCCCCTCCGGCGGCGCCGTGGGTCCCGCCAAGCGCCGATCCCTCGACTCCAGGATCCTCCCCACCTCCTCCGGCGCCAACTTCCCCATCCCCACCTCCAGCAGGGTGCCGGCGATCGCGCGCGCCATGTTGTAGAGGAAGCCGTCCGCTTGCATCACCAGCGCGAACCCCTCGCGCCGCGCGATGAAGTGCAGGCCCGACAGCGTGCGCACGGGACTTCTCCTCGGCGAGCCGCTGCTCGCGAAGGCGCTGAAGTCGTGCCGCCCGCGCAGTCTCTCCCCCGCCGAGCGCATGGCCGCGAAGTCCAGCGGCTGATTGCACCAGTGCCACAGCTCGCGGCCGAACGGCGGCCGGAAGCGCGTCGTCGCGACCACGTACATGTAGCGCTTGGAGCGCGCCTCGAAGCGCGCGTGGAAGTCGTCGCGGCAGGTCTCGAGCCGCCTCACGACCACCCCCTCCGGCAGGTGGAAGTTCACCGCGTGCCGCAGGCGATCGTCCTCGAGGCGCGTGTCGACGTGCAAGTGCGCCACCTGTCCCAAGGCGTGCACGCCGGTGTCCGTGCGCCCGGCGCCGTGGACGACCAGCTTCTGGCCCGTCAGGGCGCCGAGCGCCTCCTCGAGGGCCTGTTGCACCGAGAGGAAGCCGTCCTGGCGCTGCCAGCCGAAGAAGCGCGAGCCGTCGTAGGCGACCAGCATCCGCACGTTGCGCATCGCGCGGCGGAGCATAGCGCCGCGCGAGCGGCGCGGTGCTTCTCCTTCGCTCGTGAACGCGCGCGGCTGCCCGCGGCGCCGCAGGGGGGAATCGCCTAGTACGCCCGCCGCCGGTACGAGCTAGGGATCCCGAGCTCGCGGCGGTACTTGGTCACCGTGCGGCGCGCCAGCTCCAGGCCGCGTGCGCGCAGGCGCTCGACGACCTCGTCGTCGGCGAACGGGCGGTGCGGGTCCTCGGAGGCGAACACCTCGCGCACCGCCTCGCGCACGTCGTCGCGCGCGATCGATTCGCCGCCGCCCGCGGAGCCCTGGAAGAAGTGGCGCAGCGGGAAGATCCCCCACGGCGTCTGCACGTGCTTGGCGGCGACCGCGCGGCTGACCGTGCTGACGTGCAGGCCGAGCTCGGAGGCCAGCTCGCGCATGCGCAGCGGCAGGAGGTGGCCCGGACCGTGCTCGAGGAAGGGCTTCTGGTGCTCGAAGAGCGCGCGGGCGATGCGGCCCAGGGTCACGCCGCGCTGCTCGAGGGCCTCGACGATCCAGCGCGCGCGGTCGATCTTCCCGCGCACGTAGCTCTTGACCTCCGGGCTCTGGAGGCGGTCGCGGGCCAGCGACTCGATGCGCGGGTCGATCCGTACCACCGGAACCCCGGAGGACTCGACGCGCACCTCGAAGGTGCCGTCGGGGGCCTCCTCCACGATCACGTCGGGCGCGATCGGCGGGACGTTCGCCTCGCCCAGCGCCGCCGCCGGCCGCGGCTCGAGCTCGCGCAGGCGCTCGATCAGCCCGCGCAGCTCCTCCAGCGTCAGGCCCATGGCGCGCGCCACGGCCGGCAGGCGGTTCTTCGCGAGCTCCTCGAGGAAATCCTCCAGCAACGCGCGCAGGAGCGCGTACTGGGGATCGTCCGGGTCGAGCTGCAGGATCAGGGCCTGCACCGCGTTGCGCGCGCCGATCCCGCGCGGCTCGAGGGATTGCAGCGCGGCGATGGCGCGCTCCAGCTCGCCGCTCCCGCCTTCCAGGCCGGCCTCGCGCGCCAGCTCGATCAGCCTCTCGTCGCCGGCGGAGAGGTAGCCGCGCTCGTCGAGGCAGCCGGCGAGGAAGCGCGCCCAATCGCGGACCGGGGGCTCGACGTCCAGCAACGACAGCTCGGCCTCGATCTGCGCCAGGGAGCCGCTCCCGCGGTCGGGCTGGTTCTGGAGCATCTCGTCGTGGCGCTGGCTGTCCTCGCGCGTTCCGCGGCGCCCCGAGCCGACCAGAGCCCGGTCGCCCGGCGGCGGCCGCTCGCGCAGGACCAAGGCCTCGTTCTCCTCCGCGGCCTGGCGCAGCCAGCCCTCCAGCTCGGCAGCCGGGAGCTGCAGGAGCTCGATCGACTGCAGCATGCGCGGGAGCAGCAGCATGTGCTGCCCCAGGCTCTGCTGCAGGTGCACCCCAAGCGACGGCCGTGCCATCCTGGTCGCTATCGACCGGGACACACTTGGGGTTGAGGCCCGTCCGAGGCCCTGTGCCAGGGCGCCGCCCGAGAGCAGCTACCCCTTCTTGTCCTGCTTCCCGTCCCCGCCGTCCTCGCCGGCGCTCGGCTGGAGCGTCGCGGGAATCGCGGGTCGCTCGACCTCGCCCGGCTGGCGCTCGGCGCGTGAGCCGGCGGCGCGGCGCTCCGAGTCCGCCAGGAGGCCGGGGACGAGCTTCTCGGAGAAGCCGGCGATGAAGCACCAGAGCACCAGCAGGACGACGCTCTTGGAGTTGACGATCAGGTCGGTCGTCGCCGAAGCGCCGGCAACCGGCTCGCCCGCCGTGAACTCCGGAAAGACCGTGCCGGAGAGGATGCCGGAGACCATGAAGAACAGCAGGACCAGCGCGCCGCCGGCCCCGATGCACATGCGGGCGAGGAACACGCCGCGCGTCAGCATGACCTTGAGCTGGTCGAGCGACACCTTCTTCAAGTCCACTTTCTTCAGCCCGAGCAGCATGCTGAACGACGCGCCCCAAGCGCCGGCAGCGCACACGAGCAGGAGGCTCTTCCAGCTCAACGGATGAAACTCGAGCGTGCTCCATTGCGCCACGCTCAACCAGGGAAACGCATCGCGCGGGGCGACCTGGACCAGGAACATCGAGACCAGGAACGCACCCGCGCAGATCGCGAGCATCCAGGCGGTGCGGCGCGTCAGCGTTCCCCAGAACTGCCGCTTGGCCTCGTTCACCGTGTACGTCCACTGGAGGTCGTTGACCAGCCTCGACAGGAGGCCGCGTTGCTCCGGATCGGTCTTGGCGCACTTGACTGCCTCGCCATAGGCCTGCGCCTTCGCCGGCTTCAGCACGCTGTGCGCCTCCACGAGCCTGACCCTCAGCTCGCTGCCCAGCTTCGCCGCGGGCATCAGGTGCACGAGCTGCTGCTCGATCTCGTAGGCGTCGAGCCAGGTCGGCTCGTTCTGCCCTTTCTCGAGCAAGAGGCGCACGCGCTCGAGCGGCCGGCTCGGCGGTTTGCCGGCCAGCTGCTCGACTTCGGCGGCGGCGGCGCGCAGCGTGGCGAAGAACTGGTCGGTCAGGAGCGGGACCTCCTCGGTCTCCTTCCTGGCGCCGCGCCACTCGTGGATCCAGCCCGGCGGGGGGATGTTGCCGGCGATCGTGACGGTCGGTTCTCCAGTGCGGATCTTGGCCGCCAGGTCGGTGTCCATGGGCTCTCCTCCAGCGCGATCGGAACGGGGATCTCGTCTAGCCGTCTTCGCCGCCGTGCAGCTTCCGCAAGGGCCGGCGCTCGATCGCCGGCACCTCGCGCAGCTTGGTCTCGAGCGCCTCGAGCTTCGCCGGCGGGGGCGTCGTC
>DATKBQ010000700.1:0-2718 GCA_035546375.1 Planctomycetota bacterium
GGAGGAGGAGATCCTGCTCATCCCGGGTGTCGGTGAGCGCATGGCGCACGAGTTCGAGGAGTACCGGCCCTACCGCGCCATCGAGCAGTTCCGGCGCGAGATCGGGAAGTACGTGGACGAGGAAGAGGTGGCGCGGCTCGAGCGGTACGTCGAGATCCGCTGACCCGCGCGTCGGAGGCACACGGCGGGTGAGGGGCCTCGACGCACGCGGCCGTGCGCTGCTGGCGCTGTTCCTCCTCGGCAGCGTCGGCGCCCTGGCGGAGCTGCTGCTCCTCGAGCACGTCGAGGAGGCGTTCCAGTGGGCGCCCGTCACGCTCCTGACGGCGGGCTCGGTCGCGGCGGGATCGTTGCTCCTCGCCCCGCGCCTGCCCCCCGCGCGGCGCATCTGGACGCCGCTCATGGCGCTGTACGTCGCAGCGGGCCCCCTCGGCGTCTACCTGCACGTGCGCAGCAATCTGGCGTTCGAGCTCGATTTGGACGCGCCGCTGAGGGGCTTCGCGCTGTGGAGGGAGACGCTCATGGGCGCGACGCCGACGCTCGCGCCGGGCACGATGACGCTTTTGGGTCTGCTGGGGTGGCTGGCCCTGCGTCCGCCAGGCGTCCCGAGCGACGCGGGTCGGGGCGCGTCAGGCGTCGACTGAGCGCGCGACCGCGGCCACCCGCTCCACGGCTTCCTCGAGCTGCGCGTCGGAGAGGTAGGGCGCCGGTCCCAGCCTGATGACGTCGGCGCGCGCGTCGGTCCAGACGCCCGCATCCCGCAGCGCGTCGGAGAGCGCACCCGCGCGTGGCGTTCGCAACGCGAGGAAGCCGGCGAGCCCGGACATGGCCTCGGGGTCCGGGGAGCGCGGCAGCCTCACCCGGCCCTCCAGCTCTCCGGCCGAACACAGGCGCGCCAGCAGGCCCACCTGGTGCCGGCTCACCTCGCGCAGCAGCGCGGGGGTCAACCGGTGTCGCTCGAAAAAATCGAAGACCGCGGCGGCACGGTAGTGCGCCGTGGGATCGAACGTCGCGCCGGCCCACGCGCCCGCACCCGGGGCGTATGCGACGCGCCCCGGCTCCTTCGCATCGGCGCGCGCCTCGAACTCGGCGAACCATCCGGTGATGGCGGGCCGCAGGCCGGCGTCGGCGGGGACCCGCAGAAAGGCGTTCCCCTCGCCGAGCTGGCAGTACTTGTATCCGCCTCCGGTAACGAAGGCGCGCTCCAGGCCCGCCGGCTCGAAGGGCACCACGTTCAGGTGGTGGTACGCGTCGATGAGGAGCGCGGAGCCGCGCGCCTCGCAGGCCCGCGCGGCCGCCTCCAGGTGGGGGACGATCTCGGCGCTCGCGAAGAGCACCGACGAGACCATCGCGCACGCGGTGCGGTCGTCGACCTCGGCGCCGAGCCGCTCCGCGAGGGTGCCCACGGGATCCGCCGGCACCCGCGTGACCTCCAGCCCCTCCTCCGCGAGCCGGTCGAGCTGCCGGCGGATGCTGTGGAACTCCCCGTCCGTGGTAACGACGCGCGGACGGGTCCGGAGGTCGAGCGCGGACAGCAGGCGCACGACCAGCTCGTGCGTGCTCGCGGCCAGCGCGATGTCGCCGTCGATGCCGCCGAGCAGCCGCCGGTAGCCGGCGCGCACGCGGTCGGCGACGGCCATGACGCGGTGCCACTTGTCGTCGACGTGCTCTGCCGCGTCGAGCCACGCCCGCTGCTGCCCCTCGAACGCGACGTCGGGCCACGCCTGGTGCGAGTGGCCGGTGAGCAAAAGCCGCTCCGAGACCCGGAACCTCCGGTAGTGAGTCGCCAGGGCGTTGGGCGAGGCGTACAGGTCGACCGGCGCGAAGTGGCCGCCGGCCCTCTCGCGTGCCGGCTCTTCCCGCGCCGCCGCACCGGGGGATGCGTCTCGCCTCGCGCCGGAGGCCGCCGCGCCGCGGGGCCCGGTCACAGGCGCGACCGGATCGCCCACAGGTCCGGGAACGCCGCCCGGAAGAGCGTCGTCTTCAGGTACTCGGCGCCCTCGGAGCCGCCCGTCCCCCGCTTCGTGCCGATCGTGCGCTCGACCATCTTCACGTGCCGGTAGCGCCATTCCTGGATGCCCTCGTCCAGGTCCACGAGCCGCTCGCACAGCTCCGCGTTGCGGGGGTCGCCGCGGTAGAGGTCGATGAGCACGTCCTGCAGCGCGGGCGATGCCGCGACGGCTTCCGTCGGGTCGCGCGACAGCTGGTCCTCCGGGACGTCGTACCCCTCGGCCTTCAGGTAGCGGAGGAAGGCGTCCCACAGCGTCGGCGAGGCCCACCGGCGCTCGAGGGCTTCGCGGCCGGCGCCCTCGGGCGTCCGTGCGATGGCGCGGCGGTCCTTCTGGCCGAGCTCGAACTCGAGCTCGCGGAACTGGTGGGACTGGAAGCCGCTGCCCTTCTCCAGTCGTTCGCGGAAGGTGAGGAACTCCAGCGGCGTCATGGTCTCGAGGATGTCCAGCTGGGCCACGAGAACCTTCAGGATCGTGAGCACGCGCTTGAGCGTGTGCTGCACGCGGGGGAGGTCTCGCGCGGCCAGCAGCCGCTTCACGTAGTCGACCTCGTGCAGGACCTGCTTGAACCACAGCTCGTAGACCTGGTGGATGACGATGAAGAGCATCTCGTCATGCCGCGGCGGATCCGACATCAACTTCTGGAGCTTGATCAGCTCACTGACCTGGAGATAACTGCCGTAGCTGAGCTTCGGCTCATCCTTGCTGATTC
>DATKBQ010000701.1:0-7329 GCA_035546375.1 Planctomycetota bacterium
CGAGACTTCGCGGAAGGCTCGTAGACGAAGGGTGCAGCGCAAGCCTACAGAGGCGCGCCTTCGCGCGCTTTCGCGGCCGAGTACGGCCGCGAGATTCCGCGTCCGGTTCGGCCGCAGACGGCCGAACCTACCGCGGAATTCAGGTAGAAGAGCTTCGCGCCCGCTGGTGACGGCCCGATATCGATCCCTATGCATTGAAGGCGCGGGGAGTGGGCGCGCATGACATCCCACATGTCCGTTCGAGGCTCGAGCCACTCTCCTTCAGGTCAACGCGCAGTCGGCGCGCAGCGCGTCTCACGACTCCGTCCAGGTGTGCGCGAAGCCTCCGCTACCTGAATTCCGCGGCAGGTTCGGCCGTCTGCGGCCGAACCGGACGCGGAATCTCGCGGCCGTACTCGGCCGCGAAAGCGCGCGAAGGCGCGCCTCTGCACCGTCCCCTGTCCCCGTCCCCTGTCCCAGCGCCGGCCTTCCGGATCGTCGAGCCGTGAAGTCCCGAACCACCTTCAGCCCTTCACTCCGGCGTCACATACGCCGCCGTGATCCCCCCATCGACCAGGAACGCCGTCCCCGTCACGAACGACGCCTCCTCCGACGCCAGGAACAACGCCGCCTGCGCCATCTCCCGCGCCTCCCCGAACCGCCCCATCGGGACGTGCACCAGCCTCCTCCGCCGCTTCTCCTCGGTATCGAGAATCTTCATCAACAGCTCCGTCCTGAGCGGCCCCGGGCACAGCGCATTCACCCGAATCCCTTCCCGAGCATGCACGACCGCCAGCTCCCGCGACAGCGCGACGACCCCACCCTTGCTCGCCGTGTACGCGACCTGCGGCGTCGCCGCGCCGAGCACCGCGACGAACGACGCCGTGTTGATCACCGACCCGCCCCCCGCGCGGCGCAGCGCGGGAATCCCGTGCTTGCACCCCAAGAACACGCCCTTGAGGTTCACGGCCAACGTCCGCTCCCAGACCTCCTCCTCGGTGGACTGCGCGTCCCCATCCCCCGCATCGAGGATCCCGGCGTTGTTGAAGAGCACGTCCAACTTCCCGAACGTCTCCTCCGCCCGGCGCACCATGGCCTCGCAGTCCGCCGAGCGCGAGACATCCGCGCGCACCGCCTCGCAGCGCCCGCCCGCCTCGTTCACCGCCCTCGCCGTCTTTTCCGCCGACCCCAAGTCCACGTCCACCGCGACCACGCTCGCCCCCTCCGCCGCGAAGAGCCGCGCCGCCTCGCCGCCGATCCCGCCGCCGGCGCCGGTGATCAGCGCCACCTTCCCTTGCAGCCGTCCCGATGCCATGCGTCGCCTCGCTCCTCGCTCTTGCCTCACGTCGCGATGCGCTCGCCGCGCCGGCTGCGCGCCTCTCTCGCAGCTCGCACCACGGCGTCGAAGAGCCTCTGCTGGGTCGGGTCCTGCGCCGCCGTCGACTCGGGGTGCCACTGCACGGCCACCAGCCAGGGATGACCCGGCATCTCCACCGCCTCGATCGTGCCGTCGCTCGCGCGCGCGGTGACCACCAGCCCCGGCGCGACGTCGCGGATCGCCTGGTGGTGCGACGATGCGGGCTCGATCCGGGTCGCGCCGAGCACGCGAGCGAGCCGCGACGCCGGCTCGACCTCGACCGCGTGCAGCGCATCCTCGCCCGGACCCTTGCCGCGATGCGCCACGCCCTCGCCGACCACGTCCGGCAGGTGCACGTGCAGCGTCCCGCCGAGCGCGACGTTGATCACCTGCGTGCCGCGGCAGATCCCGAGCGTCGGCACGCCCGACTGCACGGCGCGCCGAGCCAGCGCCAGCTCGCCCTCGTCGCGCTCGCGGTCGACCCCGTACAGCGCGGGGTGGCGCGGCCCGCCGTAGAGCGCAGGGTCGACGTCGCCCCCGCCCACCAGGATCAGCGCGTCGGCCAGCGCGAGCCACTCCGCGAGCCGCGGCTCGCCCGGCGCGAGGAGCACCGCCAGCCCGCCGGCCCGGCGCACGCAGTCGACGTACGCCGCGGGCAGCGAGAAGCGGCCGCGCTCGTCGCGGCCGTAGGTCGTGATCGCGATCCGAGGGTCCTCTCCCATGGCTCAGATGCGCTCGAAGTAGCGCCGGCGCTCCCAGTCGGTGACCGCGCGCTCCCAGGCCTCGCACTCGCTGTGGAAGAAGTGCGCGTAGTGGGCGTGGACCTCCTCGCCGAAGGCGGCGCGCGCGAACTCGCTCGCCTCGAAGCGCTCCAGCGCCTCGCGCAGCGTGTGCGGCAGCGCGGGGAGTTCCGAGGCCCGGTACAGGTCGCCCCGGAAGGGCTCCCCAGGCTCGAGGCGGCGCTCGATTCCGTCGAGCCCCGAGGCCAGCGCGGCGGCGTACACCAGATAGGGGTTGCAGTCCGCGCCCGGGATGCGGCACTCGATGCGCAGGCTTTGCCCCTGGCCGACGACCCGGAAGCCGGCGGTGCGGTTGTCGTAGCTCCACGCGAGCCGCGTCGGCGCCCAGGAGCCGGCCTGGAAGCGCTTGTAGGAGTTGATCGTCGGCGCGTAGAAGGGCATCAGCTCCACCGCGCGCGCCATCCATCCGGCGAGGAACCAGCGGAACGCGTCGGAGCCCTCCACCGGGCCGATCCGGTGCGCGCCCGGGAAGGCGCTCGCGCCGTCGCGCCACAGGCTCAGGTGGACGTGGCAGCTCGAGCCCGCCTGGTCTTCCGCGGGCTTGGCCATGAACGTGACGCACAGCCCCTGGCGGTCGCCGGTCTCCTTCAGGCACTGCTTGAAGAGCGCGTGGCGGTCCGCCATCTCGAGCACGGAAGAGTGGCGCACGTTCAGCTCGTGCTGGCCGAGCCCCCACTCGCCCTTCGAGGTCTCCACGGGGATCCCCGACAGCCGCAGGTGGCGCCGCACCTCGGCGTGGAAGGGCTCCGTGCGCGTGCCCTGCAGGGCGTGGTAGTCCTCGAGGTACCACCCCGCGGGCTCGAGCCCGCGCCAGCCGCGCGCCGCCGCGTCGCGGTAGGTGTTGCGATAGATGTAGTACTCCAGCTCCGAGGCCCCGCGCGCCTCCCAGCCGAGCGCGCGCGCGCGCTCCACCTGGGCGCGCAGGATCGATCGCGGCGCGACGGCGGCCAGTGCCCCGCCGCGCTCGACGTCGCACAAGACGACCGCGGTGCGATCGAGCCAGCTCGCCTGGCGCAGGGTCGAGAGGTCCGGCGCGAGGTGCACGTCGCCGTAACCCTGCTCCCAGCTCGCGAAGGCGTAGCCCGCGACCGGCGCCATCTCCATGTCGACGGTCAAAAGGTAGTCGCAGGCGTGCGTGCCGGCCCGCGCCCCCTCGTCGAGGAAGAAGCCGGCGTCGAAGCGCTTGCCCATGAACCGACCGTAAGGATCGGTGAACACGGCGAGGACGGTCTCGATCGCGCCGTCCGCGACGCGGCTGGAGAGCTCCTCGAGCGTGAGCGGAGCGGGGCTCGGTGCGGCCATGGCAGGTTTGCGCGGCGCGGCGACGGGGCGCAGCGGAGTCTGTAGGGCGGCCCCCGGGGACGCAAGCGGGCGCCTTTCCGCCTGCATCTCCAACCGGCAAGGCTTCCGTGACAGGTGGCCGGTGCGGGTTTAGAATCCAGGCGGCTTCCGTGCCCACCGCGGCGGCCGCGACGAACGTCGCTGCAGGCCTTCGCCAGCTGCACCCCGAGGCGCAAGGGGGAGCGAGGGACCCACGCGACCGGAAGGACCAAGGGCAGGATGAACTGGGAGCTCTTCTACCGCGCTCTCCGCAAGCCGGGCTTCATCGCCGGCTACGAGATCCTCGACCGCCTCGGCGGCGGGAGCTTCGGCGAGGTGTACAAGGCGCGCAAGCTCTCCATCCAGAAGCCGTACGCGATCAAGTTCCTCAAGATCGACGACGAGGGGGCGCGCCCGGCAGTCGAGCGCGAGCTGGGGCAGGCGCGCCTCTTCGCCGCGATCGACCACCCGAACCTGGTCGCCATCGAGGACACCGGCTTCGCGCTGCAGGTGCCTTTTCTCGTCATGGCCTACGCCGGTCGCGAGACGCTGGCGCGGCGGCTCGCGAGCGGCGCGATGCCGCGCGAGGAGGGGCTCGGGCTCTTCCTCCAGGTCTGCCGCGGCACCCAGGCCCTGCACCAGCGCCGCCTCGCGCACCTCGACCTCAAGCCGTCGAACGTGTTCCTCAGCGGCGGCCTGGCGCGGGTGGGCGACTACGGCCTCTCCAAAGTGCTGGTCGAGGGCCGGCGCACGCTGAGCTTCGCGCGCGGCACGCCGCCGTACATGGCGCCGGAGCTCGCGCGCGGGCACGGGGACGAGCGCTCGGACGTGTACTCGCGCGGGGTCATGCTGTTCGAGATCGCCGCCGGGCGCCTGCCCTTCCCGTCGCCGGATGGCGCGATGGTGCCGCTGCGCGAGGACGACGGGCCGCCGCCGTTCCCCCAGCCGTTCCCGCTCGAGCTGCGCGCGATCGTGCGGCGGGCGCTGCGCCTCGATCCCGAAGCGCGCTATCCGGCGGTGTCGGCGCTGGCCCTCGACGTGGCCGAGGTCGCGCCGGACGTCGAGAGCTCCCTGCCGCCGCTGGCCGCGGCGCCGGCTCCCGCGCCGCTCGCGCCGCTTCCGCCGGCCGGCAACGGCTCGGCTCCGGCGCCCTTGAACCCGCTCGACCCCCTGCGCGAGTCGCGGATCCTGCTGGTCGAGGACAACGCCGGCGACGCGCGGTTCGTGCAGGAGATGCTCGACGACTCCGGCGCGATGCGCTACCGCATCGAACGGGCGTCGAGCCTCGAGGCCGCGCGCGAACACCTGCGCCAGCACAGCCCCGACATCGTGCTGCTCGACCTCGGCCTGCCCGACTCGTGCGGCCTGGAGACCGTCGCGAAGATCCAAGCCGCGGCGCCGGACGTGCCGATCCTGGTGCTCAGCGGAGTCGAGGACGAGGACCTCGTGCTCGGCGCCCTGAAGACGAACGTGTGCGACTACGTGGTGAAGGGCCAGGTGACGCCGGAGCTCTTGGCCAGCGCGATCCGGCGCACGCTCGGGCGCGCTCAGCCGACCGCCTGAGCCGGGCCGAGCGCGTTCTGGTAGCTCCCCGCCGAGGGCCAGGGGGGGCCATCGACGGGGGATGGGCAGGGGAACGGGCGCCATCTAAGCTGGCGGCGGTGGCGCATTGCCGCGCCCGCGCGGAGGCGGTCCCCTACCGACGAAGGCATCCAGGAGGAGGCGTTCATGTCGAGGCGCACGATTGCAATCTTCACCGCGGTGGCCCTGGCGATCGCGACCCTTCAGTCGAGCGCCCGCCCGCAGGGCCCGGGCCCCTGGTCCGACGGCTTCGAGGCGTACGCCGCCGGCTCGCTGCTCCACGGCCAAGGTGAGTGGTACGTGTTCAACACGAGCCCGGCGAGCGTCGTCAACGCGCCGGTGCCTGCCCATTCGGGGACGAACTACGTCGAGTTGACCGGCGGCGGCAGCGCCGTCAGGCCGTTCACCGGGTACACGAGCGGCCAGTACGTCTTCAAGGCCTACCTCTACCTGCCCGGTCCGGCGAGCGCGAACCCCCTCCAAGTTCCGACCTACTTCGTCCTGCACAACACCTTCAGCCTCTTCGGCGGTTACATGAGCTCGGTGCAGATCCGCTTCAACCAGCCCGGCTTCCCAGGGGGATGGTGCATCGACGCCGGGTCGCCGTGCACGGGGATGGGCACCTACCCGCCGGACCAGTGGTTCGAGATCCGTTGCGACATCGACCTCGGGCTCGACCTCGTGGAGGTCTTCCTCGACGGCGTTCCGATGGCGCCGCCCTACATCTGGTCCTACGGCGCCCTCGGTCAAGGGACCGGCGCCATGGCCATCGCGGCCGTCGACTTGTATGTCGGGGGGCCAGCGACGCCGGGATCGGTGCACTGGGTCGACGACGTTTCGCTGGTGCCGGCCGGCTTGCCTACCACCTACTGCACCGCCAAGACCACTTCCGGCGGCTGCATTCCCAAGATCCTCTTCAGCGGCAGCCCGAACGCCTCGGCCGGCAGCGGCTTCGGGATCTTCGCGAGCCAGGTCGAGCCTGCGAAGTTCGGCCTCTTCTTCTACGGGAAGAGCGGGCAGCAGGCGAGCCCGTTCCAGGGGGGATGGCTGTGCGCCAAGGCGCCGCTCGTGCGCACGCCGCTGCAGAACTCCGGCGGCGCCGCGGCTTGCTCGGGCACCTTCGCGATCGACTTCAACGCCTTCATCGCCTCCGGCAAGGACCCGGGGCTCGTCGCGGGTGTCACCGTCGACGGCCAGTACTGGTTCCGCGACCCCGGATTCGCTCCTCCGAACGCGACCGGGCTCACCGACGCGATCGACTTCACGATCCAGCCGTAGCCTGGGACCCGCGGTTGCAGCGCACCCCGCGCTCCTTCCACGATGGACGAAGCCGTGGGCCGCCTCAGCTTCGAGACCCTGGGAAACGCCTCGATCCAGGTCAGCGCCGGCGGCGCCCCGCTGCTCGTGACCGATCCCTGGCTGCAAGGACGGGTCTACTTCGGTAGCTGGGGCCTCTCCCATCCCCCGAGCGCCGTCCAGATCGAGCGCGCGCGGCGCTCGCCGCTGGTGTGGATCTCCCACGGCCATCCGGACCACCTGCACCCGGGCTCGATCGCACTCCTGGACCCGCTCGTCCAGCGCATCCTCCTTCCGGATCACTACGCCCGGGACATCCGCGAGCACCTCCAGGGGCTCGGCTTCCAGGTGAGCGTGATGCGCTACCGGCGCTGGATGCCGATCGCCCCAGGCGTGCGGATCCAATCTCTCGAGCACGCCAACCAGGACGCCATGCTCCTGATCGAGCTGGATCGCACGCTCCTGATCGACCGCAACGACTGCCCGCTGCACGGCGAGAAGCCGTATCTGGCGAAGCTGATCCGCGGCTACGAGAGCTCGTACCTGGCCGGCCTGTGCGCGGTCGAGACCGACATGGTCAACATCGTGGACTCCGCGGGGAAGAGGGTCCTGCCGGCACCCGAGGAGCTCAAGCCCGGCGCGATCTGGGAGATGGCCGACCTGTGCTCCGAGCTCGGCGTCACGGCGTTCTGCTGCTCCTCGTCGCAGCACGTGTACTGCCGCCGGGACAGCGCGTGGGCCAACCCCTACCGGATCGTGTTCGAGGACATGCGGCGCTGGTGGAACGCGAAGGAGGTCGACCTGATCGGCCCTTGTGCCACGGTCGACGTCGGGACTCGCCGCGTGACCATGAACCCTCCAAGCCCCGCCCCGGGCTGGACGCGGGTCGAGGATGGCACGGACGGCGACGACTGGGACGGGCCGCTCCTGGCCGGGGAATGGCAGGAGCTCGAGCGCTTCTTCCGCCGCTTCGAGCTGCTCCCCCGGCAGCTCGAC
>DATKBQ010000702.1:0-4269 GCA_035546375.1 Planctomycetota bacterium
CTCGGTGCGCATCCAGCGCTCGAAGACCTCGCTGCCCGCGGCGCGGCACAGGATGGCGAGCGCGAGCATCAGCGGCGGGAAGGCGAGCCACAGCCATGCCGGGAGCTCGGTGCGGTTCGCGAGGGCATCGCTCGCCGCGCGCTCGTCCGTGTGCGTGGTCATGGAGGTCGAGGACTATAGCGCGGCCGGGCGGGGCAGGAGGAAGGGGTTCGCGCCGCGGCTGGGACCGCGGCGCCGCGCGAGCGTAAGATGGGCCTAGGAGGCTCCGGCGAGGCATGGCGATCACACGAGCACCGGCTCCGGCGGCCGGCGAGGCGGCGCAGGTCCCGATCGGCCCGCAGCGCGCGCCGCGCGGCGGGCAGCGGACCTGCAAGACCTGGGCGGCGGAAGCGGCGCTGCGCATGCTGATGAACAACCTCGACCCCGAGGTGGCCGAGGACCCCGCCAACCTGGTGGTCTACGGCGGCAGCGGCAAGGCGGCGCGCGACTGGCCGAGCTTCCAGGCGATCGTCGCCACGCTCCGGCGCCTCGAGGCCGACGAGACGCTGCTCGTGCAGTCAGGCAAGCCGGTCGGCGTCTTCCGCACCTCGCCGCGCGCGCCGCGCGTCCTGATCGCGAACTCGAACCTCGTCCCCCGTTGGGCAACCTGGGAGCACTTCCGCGAGCTCGAGGCCGAGAACAAGATCATGTTCGGCCAGATGACAGCCGGCAGCTGGATCTACATCGGGACGCAGGGGATCCTCCAGGGCACCTACGAGACCTTCGCCGCGGCGGCGGAGCGCCATTTCGGCGGCGACCTGCACCGCCGGCTCGTGGTCTCCGGCGGCCTCGGCGGCATGGGCGGAGCGCAGCCCCTGGCGGCGACGATGAACGGCGCGACGTTCCTCGGCGCCGACGTCGACCGGCGGCGGATCAAGAAGCGCATCGAGACCGGCTACTGCGACCTGATGGTCGAGGACGTCGACCAGGCGATCGACCTCGCGCTGGAGTGGCGGATGCAGGGCGAGGCGCGCTCGATCGGGCTGGTCGCGAACGCCGCCGACCTCCTGCGCCGCCTGATCGAGCGCAGCGAGATCCCGGACGTCCTGACCGACCAGACGAGCGCCCACGACCCCTTGAACGGGTACGTGCCGAACGAGGTCGCCTACGAGGAGGCGCTCGAGCTGCGCCACCGCGATCCGGCGCGCTACCAGGAGGAGAGCCTGCGCACGATCAAGGAACACTGCGCGGCGATGATCGAGCTCCAGTCGCTGGGCGCGGACACCTTCGACTACGGCAACAACCTGCGCGGCCAGGCGCGCGAGGCCGGGCTCGCGAACGCCTTCGACTTCGAGGGCTTCGTGCCCAAGTACATCCGCCCGCTGTTCTGCCGCGGGGAGGGACCCTTCCGCTGGGTCGCGCTCTCGGGCGACGCGCGCGACATCGCCACGACCGACCGGATCCTGCTCGAGCTGTTCCCCGAGAAGCGCTCGCTCGCGCGCTGGATCCGCCTCGCCGGCGAGCGCGTGAAGTTCCAGGGCCTTCCGGCGCGGATCTGCTGGCTCGGCTACGGCGAGCGCGCGAAGGCCGGGCTGGCCTTCAACGAGGCGGTGCGGACCGGCGAGATCCGCGCGCCGATCGTGATCGGCCGCGACCACCTCGACGGCGGCTCGGTGGCCTCGCCCAACCGCGAGACCGAGGCGATGCGCGACGGGACCGACGCGGTCGCGGACTGGCCGCTCTTGAATTGCATGCTGAACGTCGCGAGCGGCGCGGCCTGGGTGTCGTTCCACCACGGCGGCGGCGTCGGCATGGGCTACAGCCTGCACGCCGGCCAGGTGACGGTCGCCGACGGCTCGGACGGGGCCGCCGAGTCGATCGAGCGCGTCCTGACGAACGATCCGGGCACCGCCGTCATGCGCCACGCCGACGCGGGCTACGAGGACGCGCTGCGCTGCGCGCGCGAGCGTGGGATCGATCTGCCGATGGCGTGAGCCAGGAATCCGCCTCAGCGCTCCGGCTCGAGGATCCCTCGCAGCTCGCGCACGAGCGGCGGCAGGTCCGTCTGGAGGGTCTGCCAGACAATACCGAGATGGGCGCCGAAGTACTCGTGGACCATGATGTTCCGCCACTCCCTAAGCGGCACGGATCGCCTCGCTCAGGATGCGCTCGCGGAGTCGATGGTGCAGGGCGTCCGGCGTGGCCAGATCCACCGGGCTTCCGAGGATTTCCTCCAGGAACAGCTTCAATCCGATGAAGGTGAACAGCCCGACCGGGCGATCGAACTCCACGAGCACGTCGACATCGCTGTCGGGTCGAGCCTCGTCGCGCGCGGTGGATCCGAAGATGGAGAGCGTGCGTACATAGTGCTGCCTCAGCTCCTGCTCGTGGGCAGCGATGATGGCCAAAGCTTCGTCGCGGCGCATGGGCTCGGCGAGTGTACTCGTCCGGTACTCCAGTTGCCTGGGCGAGCGCCCAGAGCGATCGGGCGCAACGGGGTGTCATGGGCACTTCCCGGACCAGGGGGTCGCTTGCGGTGGAACCCGGATCTTCCGCGCCATCCGGTGCGCGGCTCCGGACGCGCTGGATCCAGCGACCGGTCGGGAAAAGGGAATGGGGGCGGCGTCTCAACCGCTCAGCGCGTACCACAGCCGGCCGCCCCACTCATGCACGGCCCACGCGCTCTCCCGCAGCGCCCGCGCGGAGGGCAGGACCGAGGACAGGGAGAGGTCGGGCCAGCCGCGGAAGCCAGTGGGGGCGGGCACGACCTCGATCCCGGCGCGCTCGAACGCGCTGCGCGCGCGCGGCATGTGCCAAGCCTGGGTCACCAGGGCGATCCGGGCCACGCCGTGCTCGCGCAGGATCTGTGCGGAGAGCTGCGCGTTGTCGCGGGTCGTGCCCGAGCGCGGCTCGACCCAGCGCACCTCGACCGCGAAGTCCTCTTCGAGGGCCTGCTTCATCGCCGCGGCGATCGAGCAGGAGCCGCGCTTGGGCGGCCCGCCCGAGACGAGGATCGGCAGCGCGCTGGCGCGGGCCAGGTGCGCCGCGTAGCGCAGCCGCTCCAGGGTGAGCGGGCCGACGCTCTCGCCGCCGTACTCCGGCGCCCAGAAGCTGAAGTCGCCGCCGATCACGACGATCGCGCCCGCCCCGGCGGCGCCGCGCCACGGCTCGACCTCGCGCTGCAGGCTGCGCAGGAGTGCGGCGGCGACCAGGGGCGTGCAGAAGACGAGCAAGAGCCCCGCCGCGGCCGCGATCAGCCCCCAGCCGAGCTTGCGCTTGCGGCGCAGGAGCAGCGCGCCCACGGCGGCGAGCGCGAAGAGCGAGAGGGGGGGCAGGAGGAGGGACTTGAGCAGATTCATGCGCTCGCGCGCCGGCGCGCCGGGCGTGCAGCCCGCCCCCAGCGTGGCGCGCCGAGTCTCGCAGGGCTACGCGTCGCGCGCGAGGCGGATCCCGGTGAACTGCCAGCGCGCCTCGGGCCGGAAGAAGTTGCGGTAGCTCGCGCGCAGGTGCCCGCGCGGCGAGGCGCACGATCCGCCGCGCAGGACGAGCTGGTTGCACATGAACTTGCCGTTGTACTCGCCGAGTGCACCCTGTGGCGGCTGGTAGCCGGGATAGGCGGCATAGGCGCTCTGCGTCCATTCCCAGACGTCGCCGAAGAGCGCTTGCGGCCCGTCGCCGGCCGCGGGAGCGGGCCGCGGGTGCAGCGCGCCGGACTCGGCGAAGTTGCCTTCGACCGCCCGGCCGGCGGCCACCGCTTCCCACTCGCCCTCGCGCGCGAGCCGCGCGCCGCTCCAGCGCGCGAAGGCGTCGGCTTCGTAGTAGCTCACGTGGCATACCGGCTCGGCGGCGTCCAGCTCGCGCGGCCCGTCGAGCGTGAAGAGATTCCAGCGGCCGCCGACGCGCTCCCAGTAGAGCGGCGCGCGCCAGGCTTCGCGCTGCACGCTGTCCCAGCCGTCCGAGAGCCACATCTCGGGCCGCCCGTAGCCGCCGTCCTCCATGAACGCGAGGTACTCGCCGGCCGTCGCCGGGCGCGAGGCGAGCTCGAACGGCTCCAAGTGCACCGCGTGGCGCGGCGATTCGTTGTCGAAGGCGAAGCCCGGCCCGGCGTGGCCGATCGAGACCAGGCCTGCGGCGTGGGGCACGAACGCGAGCGGGGCCGTTCCCCGCGACGGCTCGCGCGCGGGCGCGCGGCGCGCTTCGCGGTACGCGGGCCGCAGTGGGTTGAGCGACAAGAGGTGCTTGACGTCGGTCAGGATCAGCTCCTGGTGCTGCTCCTCGTGCTGCAGCCCG
>DATKBQ010000703.1:0-2459 GCA_035546375.1 Planctomycetota bacterium
CAGGTTAGGCCGACCGGATACACTGCGGCGGCCCTGCCGAATATCAATTCCCCGCGACTCCGGCGAATCGGCGCCAGTTGGCCGCGGTACCAGCGCTTGATGCGCGGGCACCCCGAGCCGGCGCAAGTGCTACGCTGCAACCGGCCGCTGCGCGCGAGGAGCTACACTGGTCGGTGTATGCACAGACTGAATTGGAGTTAGCGAGGCAAGGACCAGCTCATGACTGGATCCCAGTTCTCTAGCCTGGGACGCGACTTCGAGCGCGAGGTCGCGGCAATCTTCCTGACCCTTGGAGCGACCGTCGAGCATGACGTGCCGCTCGCCGGGAACCAGATCGATGTCGTTGTCCGCGAGGCGACTGCCTCCGGTCGCACGGTCACCACACTCGTGGAGTGCAAGGCGTATCAGCGACCAGTCGGATTGGACGCCGTCAACGCGCTGGCCGGCTTGTTCCACTTACTCAAGGGCCGAGCGCAGGCAGACCAGGCGGTGCTCGTCTCGCAAGCCGGCTTCACTAAGGCTGCTCGCATAGCCGCGCAGGCCCACGGAGTGGAACTTCTCGAGATAGCCGATCTGCGGCAACGGGTGGGCGGCCGAGGCGATGCTGTGGCGGTTGCTGTCCGCGAGGTTCAGGCCGAGGATGAGCGTCAAGCACGCGTAGATAGACCTCCACGCATTTTCGTCGCGATGCCATTTAGCCGTGAGTTTAACGACGTGTACCTCCTCGGCAGAGGTAAGGTCAAAGGGTGTGTAAACGAGAGAGGGCGGTATAACCTTCGGTTCGCCAGAAGAACCACGGGCGCAATCAACGCCCGAACAGAAGGAGACACCGCCTGTGAAAGAGAAGACCATCGAGGCAGGGGAGGAGTCAAGGGCTGAGTGGGCGACGCTGGAAGCGTTCGCGCGCCAGGGGGTGCAGCGCCTGTTGCAGCGAGTGCTGGAAGAAGAAGTGGAGGAGCTCTTGGGGCGCCGGCGCTACGAGCGGCGGCTCGCCGTCGATGCGCCGGCCGGGCATCGCAACGGCCTGGGCAAGCCGCGGCGGCTCAGCCTGAGCAGCGGGACGATCACGCTGCGGCGCCCGCGGGTGCGCGGCCTCGAGGAGCGCTTCGAGAGCCGGCTGCTGCCGGCGTTCAAGCGACGCACCGAGGAGGTCGGCCGGCTGCTGCCGGAGCTGTACCTGCACGGGCTGGCCCACGGGGACTTCGACCTCGCCTTGCGCGGGCTGCTGGGCGAGGGGGCGCCGCTGTCGACGGCCTCGATCGCGCGGCTCAAGGCGGGGTGGCAGGCCGAGTACGAGCTCTGGAAAACGCGCTCCGTGGCGGCGCTCGACGTCGTCTACCTGTGGGTGGACGGCGTGTACGTGAAGGCCGGGCTGGAGAAGGAGAAGGCCGCGATGCTCGTCGTCCTGGCGGCGTTGCGCGACGGCCAGAAGGTGATCCTCGCCGTGGAGAGCGGCTATCGGGAGTCGACCGAGAGCTGGGCGGCGATCTTGCGCGACCTCAAGGCGCGGGGGCTGGGGGCACCGAAGCTGGTGATCGGCGACGGCCATCTCGGGATCTGGGGGGCGCTGACCGCGGTGTTCCCGGAGGCCGCCGAGCAGCGGTGCTGGAACCATCGCCTCGTGAACATCCTCGACAAGCTGCCGCTCAAGCTGCAGGCGGCGGCGCGGAGTCTGCTCACGAAGATCCCCTATGCCGAGACGCGGGAGGAGGCGGAGCGCCAGAAGCGCGCGTTCCAGGCGTGGGCGACGAAGCACGGCCAGGCCGAGGTCGGGCGCGCGCTCGATCGCGACTGGGAGCGGATGATGACCTTCTATCAGTTCCCGCGCGAGCACTGGAAGCATCTGCGGACGTCGAACCCGGTGGAGTCGCCGTTCGCGGCGGTGCGGCTGCGCACGGCGGCGGCCAAGCGGTTCAAGAAGGTGGCGAACGCGACGGCGGTGATCTGGAAGACGCTGCTGCTCGCGGAGAAGACGTTCCGGCGGCTCGACGCGCCGGAGTAGCTCGCGGACGTCGCGAGCGGGGCGGTCTACGTCAACGGGGTACGTGCCGTGAGCCAGCGCGAGGAGAAGGCCGCCGCCTGATCTCATTTACACACTTCTTGACAAGACCTCGCCGGCGGCGACCGGATAGCGAGCCGACAGAGCGGCAGCCGCCGCGATGATCAAGGCCGAGCCCAACACGTTCAGAGCGAACTTCATCTCCTTATGCCTCCTTCCGTGGGGGCCTCAGCGTCGCCGACGCCGTCCACTGACAAGGTGTCGTGGAAGGGATACGGGCTGACCGCTCAGGCGATCGCGAACTCCGCCGCCCAGCGGTCCAGGAACAGCGCGATCATCTTCGTCCGCTCCAGCAAGGTCGCGATCTCGATGTACTCCTCCGCGCTGTGGGCGCGGTTGCCCTTCGGGCCCAGCCCGTCGATCGTCGGGGCCACCGCCGACGGGTGATTGCCGGCCGAGC
>DATKBQ010000704.1:0-6228 GCA_035546375.1 Planctomycetota bacterium
CTCGACCGGCTGACCCTCGATTTTCGCGCGATGTTCGAAGGCCTGCCCCTCGATTTTACGTTTACGCCGCCAGTAGAAATGCACGCCGGATGATGACATAGTGATAACGCGCCTGCTGCTTGCAACGCGCTTAGCCGTAGACAGTGGAGCGGCGTCCAGTAATTCATGGGAGCACATGATGGCCATCATCTCCATCGTTCGCTGCAGCAACATGCGGCAATCGCTCACGTTCTTCACCAGCGTTCTCGATTTCGAGCACGTGGATGGGGACAATGACTTGGCCGATCCGTCTTTTGCGGTCCTTTCGCGCAACGGAGATCTCCTTTTCCTCTCCAGTCATGGAGGGGACGGGGAGTTCGGCCAGGCTGTTGTGATCTCCACAGACAACGCTGACGCCCTGTTCCGCAAGTTCCGTGAGCGGGGCCTGCGGACTCCGGGCAACCCAAATTCCCCCGTTCACGAGGGTCCGATCGACCAGACGTGGGGTACACGCGAGTTCTATGTCGACGACCCCGATGGTAATACGCTGCGCTTCACACAAGAGTGGCGTCTGACGAGCGAATGAAGCTGACGGCGCGAACTTCGGAGGCGGCTGGCTCGCTCCGCTCGCCTGCCTTAACCATTGATCGGGCGCCGCAGCTTATTCGCGGCGCGTTAGGCGGCCAGTTAGTTCATCGTGCTTGAAGTGCCTGAACCCTATTGGGAGGATTTCGGGTGAACCCAACCGGGCGTCAGACGGCCAGCAGCGAAGCCAGCGGTGGTAGTCCAGAGAGCGGGTGCGAACCTCACGCAGGGGACCGTACAGGACTTGCCCGGGTCCGGTCAGCCCTCTCGCCCCGGGGCCCTTGCACGGGCCGGCGGAGGATCTAGGTCCACCTGCTTGCGGCAGCCTGCCTCGACCGAGGACATTCAGGCTCGAGTGAGTGGGCCGAGCGGAAGCTGGCAGTCGCCCGGACCATGGCTTCCCGCGGAAGGCTCCGAAGGCTGGCGGCTCGGGCGAGGAAGTGCCCTCACGGGGGGACGGCCAGTTGGGCGGCGGCCCGGCGGAAGAGGAGGCAGTACTCGTGGCGGATCCCTCCTTGCCAACGTGAGCTAGGCACCTTCCCCCTGCCGGTTTAGTGTCGAGGGCAGAAGGATGCCTCCTGTTGACGAACGAACCCATCGAACCTGCAAGCGCGCCCCGGGAGGGGCGATCGGAGCGGAGCGGAGCGCGCCCCTCCGGGGGCGCTGACGCCGATCCCGAGGTCGTCGCTCGTCCCACGCGACGCCAGTTCACGGCCGAGTACAAGGCTCGCGTCGTCGGCGAGGCCGAAGCCTGCACGAGACCCGGCGAGATCAGGGCGCTGGCGTACGACCGCGATGGCTCCTCACTGGTGATCATCGACCGGACGGGCGGGCGACGGTGGGAACCTCGACGGAAAGGAAGCAACACTCTGACCGGCCGGGGAGCTTCTCGGCAGTCGCGATTTCACCCGACGGCGGTGTCGTAGCGGCGTCGCGTGGCGATGAGGCGATCGAGGTGTGGTCAGCAAAACGGTCACGATGAAGCATCAGCTCATCTGCGTCGATCTGCACGTCATCGCGCGATCGGGCCACGGTCGATCGCTACTCTCAGAAGTACTCCGGCCCCACCCTGTTCGGACCTTTCCCAGAAGGCTCCCATGAGTGACTCGATCGCGGTCGATCTGCTTTTCGGCGGCATGGACAAGCTGGGGCCCGGAAGTGATACCGACACGCTGCGGGTGTTCGAAATGCTCCCGGCCCGGGAGTGGCAGCTTGTCGTCGATGCCGGAAGCGGGGCGGGGCGACAGACGCTGGCACTGGCACAGAGGCTTCAGACGAAGATCCACGCAGTCGACTCCCACGAGCCATTCCTCGCAGCGCTTCGAGAGCGCACCCGGGCGGAAGGGATTGCGCAGCTGATCGAAACTCATTGCTTCGACATGGCAGACATCCCCGCACGATTCCGGGAGATCGATCTGCTCTGGTCCGAGGGTGCGGCGTACAGCATCGGATTTCCTCATGCACTGCAGACTTGGCAGCCGGCGCTGCGATCCGGAGGGTTCGCCATCGTCAGCGAGCTCTCCTGGTTGCGCGATGACCCTCCGTCGGAAGTCCGACGCTTTTTCGAGCACGGCTATCCGGATATGCGGAATGTCGAAGCAAATCGATCGGTCGCCGAGGCCGCAGGATACGAGGTCATCGCCACGCACGTGGTGCCACCGGACGCCTGGGTCGACGGCTACTACGACATCCTCGAGCCACGTGCACGAGCGCTCCTAGATCATGCCGACGAGTCGGTGCGAGCCTTTGCGGCCGAAATGGTGGAAGAGATCAGGATCTTCGAGATCTCCGAAGAGACATACGGCTACGTTTTCTATCTTCTGCGGAATCGTTGATCGCGTTTTTGATCGCGATCACCACGAACATTAGGATCAGGGACGACGTCGCGGCCGCCGCCGCTGCGGCAAGGTGGAGCAGCCCCACCAGCGTCGGCCGCTCGAGGGCCAGCCCTGCGGGGTCGTAGCGATCGCGAGCGGCGGCGGCGCGCCGGGCTCGTCGTCGAGGCGGGCGAGACGCGCCGCGTCGTGCTGCGCGCCGGAGACTGATCAGCCCTTCGGCCGCTCGATCGTCGCGCCCTCGGCGACCTTCCAGCGCAGCCCCGCCTCGTCGCCGCTCCAGACGATCCGGTAGGGCACGCCGCGCTCCATTCGCGCGTAGTCGCTTGGCTCGATCCGCAGGATGAAGTCGCCGCGGTCGCCCCAGAACTTGAGCATCCCGCGCGCGGGCACGTCCTCGCGGCCCTCGGCGCGCAAGACGAAGTCCTTCGGCGCCGCCTCGTAGAACTCGCGCGCGTCGCTGCCATCGACGCCACGCGGGTCGAAGTGCGCGACGAAGTACGCCGCGCCGTCGGGCTCGGGCAGCCGCGTGTCGAGCGCCGGGCTGCGCTGCGGGTCGTCGTACCAGTACAGCCGCTCGATCGGTAGCTCCCGCACCGCGAGCAGCGGAGCGTTGACCGTATCGCAGTACGGCCCGAAGCGGTCGGACAGGCTGACGCACGAGTACGGATTGGGTCCCCCGAACAGCGCCGCGTGCTGCGGGTGCGACTCGCGCCGGCCCCAGCCGACTAGGCCGGCCTTGGAGTGGTCGTCGAAGGTGTGGACGTGGACGAACAACCCCATCCCGTCGTCGAGCACGCCGGCGCCGAGCTTGGTGTAGTTGAGCCGCCGCCAGCGCCTGCCGACGTAGACCTCGTTGAAGGTGTGCGAGGCCCACTTCCCGCGGTTGCGCTCGGCCGCCGCCAAGAGCTTCTGCCGCACGCCGACGTGACTGATCCGCGTCGAGATCCACCCGACCTCGCGCTCGTCGTTGGCGTCGACCACCGGCACGCACACGATCGTCCGCGTTGGGATCCCGGCCGCCTTGAGGCCAGTCGAGAGGTAGATCGCGCTCGAGGTGCAGCTGCCGTGCAGCCTGGTCTCGAACATTCCCTTGCCGTAGATCTCGCGGTCCCACTGCTCGGCGAGCGTGCGGCCGCGGGAGCGCGCCGTTTCCTCGAGGTCGGCGCGCCGCTCGTCGGGGACGACGAGCTTGCCGTCCCGGAAGTCGACGGCGAAGGTCGCGAAGCTGTCCTCGAACTTCGAGCGGTCCATCAGCCACTTGGACACCGCGCGCGCCGCCTCGACGTCGTCGAGCTTGGCGAGTTCGACGCCCTCGCGCGCGAGCTCCACCTCGAGCGCGCGCTGCATCCCCTTGTCCCAGTTGCAGCAAGTCCCGGGCTCGAGGTAGCGCTTGAGCGCCGCCGGCGGCTTGCGCCAGCCGCGGTCGGGCTCGATCGCCTCGGCGACGGTGGCGAAGGGGTAGACGACGACCTCGAACTCGATCAGGTCCGGCCGCACGTCGAGCACGCGGACGTCCTGGTAGTCGTCATTCATCGTGGCGACGTCGAAGGGCGCCATCACGTGCATCACCGCGCGCACCGTGTAGGCGTACTCGCGGCGCTCGTCCCAGTCGCCGTCGGGGATCCCGTCGCCGTCGCTGTCGGCCTTCTTCGGATCGGTGAGGTACTTGTGGACCTCGGCGAAATCGCTCAGCCCGTCGCGGTCAGCGTCGGGATCGCCGGCCTGAGGCCAGGGGAGCAGCGCGGAGGCCGCGCCGAGCAGGGCGGCGAGGGGCGCAAGCACGAGAACGAGGATAGCGGGATGGCTGCGACGCGCGGCATCGAATCGGACCGGGAATCCGGCCTGAGACCCTCGATGGGGACAGTAACTCCAAGCGGATGACTCCGCGGGCCGGACCCCCCTGCGGAAGTCCGCCGCAAGGGCGTGGCTGGCGAGAACGGGCCGGCGAGCCCGAGAGGGCCGGCCGGATCGGGAGTCGGAGGGGCGTCGCGATGGTCCTGGACGGGGTCAGGGCAGGGCCTCCCACCCCGGGCGCTCTCGCGGCCGGTGCGGAAGGGGAGCGGTGAGCGAGCGGTGCCTACCCGTCGAACTCGAGCTCGGGCGGGGCGCGTGCCGGAGCGAGGGTCGGGGCCGTGGTGGGGAGGCCGAGGTGCTCGAGGATCTTGCGCACGACCGCTCCGTCCGTGAGCAGCGCTGTGGAGCTTGCGCCTGCCGCCGCACCAGGGGCAGGTGAGGAGGTCGATCTCGAAGACCTTCTTCAGGAGCTCGGCCCACTTCGCTCGGTGTGGCCTCAGGGCCGCGGCGTCCAGGGCCTGGGAGGGCTCTCTGCGGGTGGAGCGCCCGCCTCCGGGCACGATCCAGCAGACGAGGACGTCGATCGCGCTTCAGGAGCTCGGCGCATGAGCGGCGCTTTTTCTTGGAGAGTGGGAGGGGCGGTGGTTCTGGAGTCGGGCTGGGCGCAGGCGGGGCCGGGGCGGGCATGACGAACTCGCGCCAGCCGGCGGCTGGGGCGAGGACGCCGTGGTAGGTGAGCAAGTGCGAGCAGGGGCGTAGCACAAGGACGGCGACTCCAATGTCGACCTCGCCGCGCTCTTCGGCAGGCGGCTTCAGGGCACGCGGACGAGCATCGTCTCACCTGCCGGCAGCTCGAGGGCGAGCCAGGTCGGCAGGGAGCGTGGGTCCGACAGGGCGTCCTGCGGCTCGAAGCGCACGATCCGCGCCTTGCCGGCCGGGACGCTCAGGCCGCGCGCGGCGCCGTCCTCCGCGGCGAAGAGTGGTGCGACGGCGAAGAGCTGGCCGCGTTCCCAGAGCAACAGCGCCGATGGCAGCTGCTCGCGGCCCATCGGGAGACCCTCGACGTCGAGCGTCGCGAGCTCGATCGCCGCGAACCACGTGGTGGTTCCTTCGTCGAGCTCGAGCTCGGTGCAGAAGTTCGCGTCGGCGCCGCCCGCGAGCACCAGGCGATAGCGTCCGGGCTCGACGCGCGACAGGCGGAACACCCCGTCGGGACCGGTCCGAGCGAGCTCGCTCTCGTCGCCCACGAGCAGCCCCTCGGCGCTGGCCTCGGCGTCGTGCAGGCTCGCCGTCCATCCCGCAGCGGGTGCTCCGTCCACGTGCAGCGTGCCCTTGAGGCGGCAGGGCTGGCGGCCGTCGAGCACGAGGTCGAATGGCGTCGTGCCCCCTTCCGTCACGCTGCAGTTGGACGGTATGCGAGCTCGTTTCCGCAGCGCGCGGCTCTCGTAGCTCGAACGGCCCGGGATGAGCTCCTTGTCGCGCAGCTCGACCCACCACGGCCCCGGGATCAGGTGCTGGAAGCGGAAGCTTCCGTCGGGCCCCACGCGCTGCGTGCGCGCGTGTCCATCGCCGCGCGAGATCGCCACCACCGCCCCTGCGACGCGCCCGTCCGGACCGGCGAGCACGCGCCCCTCGATGGCCCCGCCCACGCTGAGCTCGAGCGCGCCGAGGTCGCGGCCGCGCGCGGGGTCGATGTCGAGCGGCCCGACCTCGAGCGCGGCGAAGCCAGCCGCCTCGACGCGCAGGTAGTAGCTGCCGCGCTCGCGCAGCGTCGCCATGAAGCGACCCTCGGCGTCGGACTCGGCCTGGGCCAGCGCGTCGCTCGTGGATCGGACAGGGAAGCCGTCCTGCACCGCGTAGCACTCCTCCGCCCTGGTGAGCGACACGCACGCGCCCGCTCGCGGCGCACCGCCGGCGAGGACCCTACCGCGCACTCCCGGCAGCTCGGCGAGGACGCACTCGACGAGCTCGGGCAGCGCACTCGGGTCGAAGGGGCCGAGCTCACGCTCCTCGTGGCCTTCCGCCGCGACGA
>DATKBQ010000705.1:0-4485 GCA_035546375.1 Planctomycetota bacterium
CCCGAGTGCGACGTGCTGCTGTGCCACGCGCCGCCCGCGCGGACCCCGCTGGACGTGCTCGCGCGCGGCGGAGAGCACGTGGGCAGCGAGGCGCTGCGCGAGCGAGCCGAGCGCCACGACGGGGTGTACGCCTGCGGTCACATCCACGAGGCGCCGGGCGCGGTGCAGCTCGGGCGGTGCCTGTGCCTCAACGCGGGCGGGCTCGGCGAGCCATACGGGCGCGCGCAGGTCGGCTTCCTGCGGCGCGATCCGGCGCTCGCCGGGCTGTGGGAGGCCGAGCACGAGGACCTCGAGAGCGGCACGGTGCGGCGCTGGAGGCGCGGGCCCGATGGGGAGCCCGATGGAGAGATCGGCGGCGTGCTCGACAGTCCCGGAGAGCCGGCGTAGTGTCCGGCGCGCCGCCGACGATGCCTGCGATCCTTCGTGCCGCGCGCGCCCTCGCGCCGTTCGCCGCGGCCCTTGCGCCGGCCTGCGCGGGCGGCTCGCGCGAAGGGTCACCGACCGCGGCGAGCGCCGTCGCGTCGGGCCAGATCGTCTTCGATGCGCTCGAGCTGACCCAGGGCGGTGCCAGGGACTTCGCCATCGAGCTGCCGGAGGATGCGCTGGTCCTGCGCATCCGCTTGGAGTGCGCGCGCGCGGACTTGGACCTCCACGCCTGGCTCGGTGCGGACGAGGACGGCGAAAGCGAGCTGCATGCCGAGAGCGAGAGCGGCAGCGAGGAGCTGTGGATCGACCGCTTCAGCGATCCGCCGCTGCGCAGCGGACGCTGGACGATGCGCGTCCTCTGGCCGCACGCCGAGGCGCCGCGCGTGGGGGAGAAGCGCCTGGAGCGCGCGAGCTACACCCTGCGCGCCGACGTGTTCCTGCCGCGCACCGACGGCGAGCTGGCGGCGGGCGTCGCCCAGGCGAGCGTGCTCGAGCCCGAGACCGGAGGGTTCCGGACCTTCGCCGTGGACGTGCCCGAAGGGGCGCGCGCGCTGCGCATCGACCTGCTCGACACGCCCAGCGACCTCGACCTCTACGCGCGACACGGCGGGCCCGCGGTGCGCCTCGATCGCGACGTCGCCTTCGCGCAGCACCCCTGGGGCCTCGAGACGCTGCTCCTGACCCGCGATGGCGACCCGCCGCTCGAGCCGGGTCGCTGGTTCGTGGACGTCGTCGACGCGGTCGACCCCGCGCGCCCCTCGCCCTTCCGCATCCTCGCGACCCTCGGCGAGGCCCCGCCGCGCGAGCTGCTCGCGATCGCGCCGATCGAAGTGGACGAAGACGGCGGCCCGCTCGCGCTCGCGCTCGCCTGCGTGGTGGAGCTGGCGGCGGGCGAGAGCCTCGGCAGCGGCACGCTGGTGTCCGAGGACGGCTGGATCTTGACCAACGAGCACGTGGTCGGGGCCGAGGAGGGCGCCGAGGTGGTGGTGTCCGTCACGCGCGACCTCCGGCTGCCGCCGTTCGAGACCTTCCGGGGAAGGGTGGTGCGCGCCGACGGCGAGCGCGATCTGGCGCTGGTGCGCGTCGAGCGCGGGTTCTACGGGCAGCCGCTGCCGGAGGGATATCGGTTTCCGGCGCTCGCGATCGGGAAGGAGGTTCGTGTCCCGAGGGTGGGCGAGCCGCTATGGGTGGTCGGGTTTCCGTCGACGGGAGGATGGGGGAGCCGCGTCTCGGTCACGGTGACACGCGGGATCGTGTCGGGCCTGGAGCATTCGGCCTTCGGCGCGCTGATCAAGACGGATGCGGAGATCGCGCTCGGGAACTCCGGCGGGGCCGCGCTGGACGGCGAGGGGAGGTTCGTGGGCGTGCCGAGCTCGCTGGTCGAGTCGGGTAGCGGGCAGATCGGGTTCGTGCATCCGCTGGCGACGGTGCCGGCGGAGTGGCGGGGGGTGATTCGCGGGGGAGCGGGGCGGTGAGGTCGGTGGACGGCAGTCGCCGAACGGAGCGAGCAAGCCTACAGGGGCGCCCTTCGGGCGCTTCGGCGGCCGAGTACGGCCGCCGGATTCCGCGTCCGGTTCGGCCGCAGACGGCCGAACCTACCGCGGAATTCAGGTAGCGGAGCTTCGCGCCCGAATGGAAGGACGAGCGGAGGGGCATGGCTAGCGCTGGCCGGACAGGAACTCCGCCAGGGCTTCGCCCGCGACGCGGTTGCCGCGCGCGTTGAAGTGCGTGTCGCGCAGGTGGTAGACGTGGCGGCGACCGTCGGCCAGCGGCGTGACCGCGCGCAGGTGCGGAAGCAGGTCGAGGTGCGCGATGGCCTCGCGCTCCAACCAGGCTCCGAGAACGCGCTGCGGGCGGTCACGCTCGAGCGGGCGGCCCGCGCGGCGCTGGACGGCGGCCCATAGCTCGTCCTCGACCTGGAACTCGTCGGGGATCAGGAGCACGTGGAGCGGCGTCGGGCTTGCGATGCGGCGTGCCTCGCGCAGCAAGGCGAAGAGCTCCGGCAGGGACGGCGGGTCGCCGGCGCACACGTCGAGCGCGCGAGCGGTCTCCAGCCGCAGGAAGGCTTCGCTCGACAGGCCGGGCGGCTCGCGCGCCGGATCGTCCAGCCAGGGGAGGTCCTGGCCATGCGCAGCGGAGTCCGGCGCCCCGCCGAAGACCTCGCCCTGAGCAAGCGCCTGGGCGGCTTCGCGCTCGCCGGACAGACGCGACAGTCGGCGTGGGACGACGGCCAGGAGCACGCGCTCGCGCTCGAGCCAACTGCGCAGCCACCGGTGCGGTCGTGCCGCGGCAGCGCTCTCGAAGACCAGGTCGTTGCCGACGAAGAGGGCGATCACGATCGCGTCGGGCCCGCGCGGCAGGGCCTCATCCACCAGCAGGCTCAGGTACTCGGGCGGGCCGATGCCCGCGACGCCGATGTTGTCGATCGGGATCCCCAGCTCGCGCTCGGCGACGCTCGTGTAGTGGAAGGCGTGGGGAACCGCGCCCAGGCTGAACGAGTCGCCGATCGCGGCGATCCAGCGCTGACCGGCCGGGAGCGGGTGCAGCTCCTCGTCGTAGAAGCCGCGCGCGTTGCAGGGGAAGCCGAAGCGCAGCGTGCCCGGTGCGCAGCGGAAGCGCTCGATCGTCCGGCGCGGCCCCTCGCCGGCGCGGGCGAGGATCGGCATCGGGTGCACGGCGGCCAGGGCGCGCAGGCCCAGCTCGGCGAGGAGCAAGCTCGCGCACAGGCTGAAGAGCGCGACGTTTGCCGCGCGGAACGCGCGCGAACGTGCGTTGCGTCGCAGGGCCAGCACGATCCCCGACCAGGCGCCGGCGGCAATGCCCGCGGCCAGGTCGAACCACAGGCGCTGGAAGGGATGCACCCACGCCAGGAATGCGACCCAAGCCAGCACGGCCACCGCGAGGAGCGCGCACAACGAAGCCCGAGGGGCGCCGGACGAGCGCGCGTCCGATCGGTCGCGCAGGATCGAGATGAGGCTCCAGGCAGCCAGGATCGGGGCCGCGACGGAGGCCGCGAGGAGGAGCCACGCCGTCGGCCCGAGCACCAGCACGAGCGCCGCGCGCTGGGTGAGCGCGAGGAGGGCGGCGCGGGCGGCCAACGACGTAGAGAGGACGAGCAACCCGACGACCACCCAGTGTGCCGAGCGCGCGCGGTCGATGCCGGTCGAGTCGCTCACCTCAGCGCTCCGCGGCGCGGGGAGCGCCCGCACCGGCGATGCGCAGAAGGGCCTCCTCGGCCGCGGCGCGCACGAGCGGATCGGAGTGGGCGCTGGCCGCGCGCAGGCGGGGAACGGCGGCGCTCGCGCGGGGGCCGATGGCGCCCAAGGTGCGCGCCGCGAAGGCTTGCAGCTCGGGATCGCGCTCGCTCGCCAGGAAGTCGGCCAGCGGCGCGACCGAGTGCGCGCCGAGCGCCGCCAGGACCTGGGCGAGGTCCCCGGCGCGTCCCACGCCCGTGCCGCGAACGGCCGCGAGCAGGACTTCGACCCCTTGGGCGCCGGTCGAGGCCAGGGCTTCGACCAGCGCCGCGCGGCGATCGAGGGTCATGAACTCGTTCAGGAGCAGCTCGCGCACGAGGTCCTCGAGAGAGTAGGGAGCGATGCGCACGAGCGCCGCGCGAGCCTGGGGCGCGAGCTCGAGATCCACGCGATCGACGGTCTCCAGCAGGACCGCCACGAGCGTGGGGCCGCGCTCGGGTGCGATGTCGCTGAGCGCGATCGCGGCCAGGGCTCGCACGAAGGGGTCGCCGTCCTCCAGATCGGCGGCCCAGCGCTCGGCGCTCCGGGCGCAGCCTGCAAGGTTCGAGGCGAGAAGGAACGTGCCGAGCAGGAGTGCGGCCCGCTCGAGAGGCTTGCTGCGCCGGCGCTTCGTCATGGGGGTTCCGAATCCTAGTGCCCGGGCCCACCGGAGGATGAGGTGATCGTCCGCGAGCCCGTCGGGCGGTAGGCTGCCCGCGGAGCCCTCTCGCGGTCGAAGACTTCACCAGGACGGAGCGACGCTAGTGCCGGTTCTCGATCCCCGGACTACCAAGGACCTCGTCCCGAGGTTCATCCTCGGGGATCC
>DATKBQ010000706.1:0-5276 GCA_035546375.1 Planctomycetota bacterium
GGGGGGGCTGGGGGGGCTCGGCTCGTTCCACCACAGGAGGTGGTGCATCAGGACGAAGACGTGGTCGGCCCCGCTCGCGGCATCCATCTCGCGGCGCACGAAGTCCACTTGGTCGGCGGTCAACTGCCGGCCGCGGATGAAGCTTTGCGGGCAGCGCTGCTCGCTGCCTTCCGGGGGCAGCCAGGCGCTGCACAGGAGCAGGAACCGGCTCCCTTGGAACTCGAACGATCGGTCCAAGTCGCCGTAGCGCTCGATCCAGACGTCGCGCGACGTCGCGTCGGAGATGTCATGGTTGCCGGGAACGCGGTGCACCGGGCAGGAGAGTCGCGCGAGCACGGCGTCGAGCCGCTCCCAGTCCGCGCGCAGCGTCTCGGCGTCGGTGCGCGGGCCTTCCCTGAAGATGTCGCCCCAGATCAGGTCGCCGGTCAGGAACACGAGGTCGGGGGAGAGGCGCTCGATCTCGGACACCAGCTCGTCCACGCCCGGCGGGATCTCGCCGTTGCGATCGCCGCGGATGTGGCCGGCCACGACGAACGAGAAGCGCGCGCGCTCCGCGGCCGCTTGCGCCGGGCTCGCCGCGAGCGCGAGCGCCGCCAAGCCCGCGAGCATCACTGCCGCTCCTCGCGCGGCCACGCGAGGAGGCGCCAGGAGTGCAGCGCGAGCCGCCCCGAGCCGGCGCGCGTGCGCGCTTCGATCGACAAGGAATCGTAGCGACCCGGCGGCAGCTCGATCTCGGTGCAGCGGTAGACGAGAGGATCGGCGTCGATCCACACGGGCGCGCGCCGGACGCCGTCACTCGAGGAGACGCTCGCTTCGACCGAGGCGAGGTCGGAGCCCGCGACCTCGAGCACCAGCACGTACACGAGCGCGGGATCCTGGAGGTCCCAACGTTCGAGCAGGCCGATCCGGCCGGCATGGCCTTCGATGTCCGCAATCAGGCCCCCGCGCCGCTTCCCGAGCCTCCGGACGGTGCTTCCGGCCATCCACCCGTCGGTGGGCTCGCCGAAGTCCTCGACGAAGCTCCCGCCGGCGAGCCGCTGGGCGGGCTCGCGCGGATTCCAGCGCAGGGACTCGCCGAAGCCGTCGAGCTCCAGGCCCACCTCGCGCGCGATCCAGCCGTCGCCCTCCTCGGGAGTGGACCCTTGGCCGCTCGCAAGTGTGCCGGCCGGCAGAATCCGGAAGGGCTCGCCGGGACCCACGATCGTCAAACGCGCATCCTCGTCGGCAGCGTAATCCTCGCCGTTGCCGGCGACGATCGAGCTTGCGAGCCGCGCCCAGCCGGGCCCGCCGTAGCGCCAGTTCTTCGCGTGCTGCGCGAGGCCGACGCGATTCTCCGTCACGGCCGTGCGCAGGAGGATCGGCCGCGAGAGGTCCTTGACCTCCAGTCCACGCTCGCAGCCCTGGATCTCGCAGCCCGCGATCACGGGCGAGCTGTTCTCGCCGACCGAGATCCCCTTGTCGCCCGAGCCCATGATCCGGCAGGCGAGGATGCGTGGCGAACAGCTCATCAGGTCGATGCCGTCGTTCCCGGAGCGCTCGATCGTGCAGCCGCGGATCTCGCCGTCGCTCACGTCGAAATCGATCGCGTCCGCGTTCGCGTCATGGAAGAGCGAGTCCGCCACCAGTGCGCCGCTGCAGAGGTCCACGTGCAGGGAATCGTCGCAGCGCAGGTTCGGGCCGAAGACGCAGCGCTCGATGCGCACGTCGCGCGAGGCGTGGACGCACACTTGCCCGGTGTACTCGACGCGCTCGAGCAACGCCCCGCCGCCGCCGCGGACATGGACGTGCTCCAGGACGCTTTCGTGGGCCCCCTGCAGGGCGAGCGTGCCGAAGGGCAGGCCCTCGACGGCATTGGCGATCACGATCGGCCGCTCCGCCGTGCCGCGCGCGGAGAGCCGCCCGAGCACGAGGATCGAGACGTCGGGGTCGAGCGCGATGCGCGCTCCGGGCTCGATCACGAGCGTCTCGCCGCGGGCCACGCGCAGGTCGCTCGCGAGGTGCACCTCGCCCGCGAGCCTCCGCTCGGTCGGCTCGGGATCGGCGAAGCGCCACGGATGCCAGGAGCGCGTGGCTGGAATCGGCTCGCCCGCCGCCCACGGCGAGGCCTCGATCGGCTGCCCGCCGAAGCGCCGCGCCAGCCGCGGCTGCAAGCGCGAAGCCTCCGCGCCGGCCACGAAGTATCGGTAGTGGATCGGCTCCGCGACGATCTCGGATCCCGAGCCCGCGCAGCCGGGGAGGAGCACCTCCGGCTCCGCGAGGCGCCCGTCCGCGAGCAGCTCGACGCGCCGATCCGCCGGGCCGTGCGCGCCATCGAGGTCGCTGTCGGCCCAGACCTGCGCGCCTGCACCGAGCCCTTCGAGGCCGAGCAGCTCCGCGCCGGCGCGCCCGCGCGAAACGAGGTCGAGCACCCTCTCGCCGTTCGACGCGGCTGAAGCGCAGAAGTCGACGCGCGCGTCCTGGAGCCACGTGGCGAGCACGCCGAGACTCGCGCGCAGCGTCTCGAGGCACTCTTCGACCTCGCCCACCGGCGAGATGATCCCCGCGCGCAGCCGGTCGAGCTCGAGCGCGTCGCGATGGCGCCCTTCGACGCGCTCCAGGCGCTCGCGCGCCAGCGCCATCAACCGCCCGCCCTCGAGCCAGGGCTCGATCTCGACCAGCGCGCCGTCGAAAACCCGCGGATCGCGTAGAGCCGCGCGCCAGAAGCGGTTGAGGTTCACGTTCGGCCGCGGCACGCCGAGCTCGAGCAGCCGCAGGTCCCACACGACCGGGTGCAACAGGGCGGTGGCGGGGTCCTCGTACCAGAACTGGTTGTGCACGCCGCTCATGTGGTAGGGGTCGCCGCAGGCGAGGAGCAGGGCGAAGAGCCGCGACAGCTCCGCTCGGTCCATGCGCGCCATCCACCGCTCGTGGTCCTCGAACGTGGTCCCGTTCAGGTCGGTGAGCCACTCGCCGAGCCCGGCGATGCCGATCGCTCCCGGCCGGTCGTTCACCGCGACCCGGTCCCAGATGTGCGGGTTCTTGAACAGCTCGCGCTCGACGCCCTTGAAGTACTCCCCGCGCTCGGCCGTGTCCCCGCGGAAGACGTTCCCGGGCAGCCGCCCGTGCCGGCGCAGGAACGACTCGTCCACGGGCTCGACGAAGCGGAAGACGCCGTAGAAGCGGTCGTTCATGTAGGCCGGCACGACCTCGGTGTCGGGCCCCAGCAGGCCGAAATCGCGCGCGAGCGAGTTCGCGAGGTACTGCGGCAGCACGTCCTTGACCGAGAAGATGAGCGTTCGGAAACCCTTGAAGAGCCGGTCGCGCGATGTGCGCACGGTCAGCGACTTCTTCTCGGCCGTCCAGTGCACGCTGCCGTCGCCGCGGAAGCGAATGCGGACGGGGTGGAGGTCGTTGCCGCGCGCGAGGTCGGCCTCGATCCACTCGCCGAAGCTCGCACCGACGTCGCGCTCGACGTCCTGCCAGGCGATGCGGTCGGTGAGGATGCGCAGGGCCTCGACCCGCGGGTCGTCGGCCGAGAGCCGGTTCTCGAGCTCGACCGCGCGCGGCGTGACCAGCGCCGTGTGCAGCCTCTGCCAGCCGAACTTGCGCACGCTGGTCGCGTTCGACCACCAGTCGTCGAACTGCCGGATGCGCCCGTAGTCGAGCACCGACGAGCCGAGCACCCACAGGGCGAGGGCGATCGGCGGCAGCGTGAAGAACACGACGTCCCGCAGCGTCACGCGCCGCCACCAGGCCGGCTTGCGCCTCCGGCTATGGTTCCGTTCCTCGATCGTTGTCATCCCGGGATGCCCGCAACTTCGCTCCGGGCTCCCGCGGGTAGGTCGGTCGAGCGGGTCCCTGGACTCGAGCGTCGGACGCGCCGGATTCTACCTGCCGGCCTTGAGGATCCAGCGCTGCGGGGCAGTGCGCTGCATCCAGGGGTGAGCCGGCAAGCGCGCGAGCTCGATCGGGATCGGCCGCTCGAATGTCCGCGGATTCAAGTTGCGGAGCCCTTCGCGCAACCTCGCGAAAGTGCCCAATGCCAGCGCCACACTCACGGAAGCCGGAAGTCCCGCTGGAAGGTCGCAAGCCCGGCCGTCTCCTGCCACTCCTCCTCGAGGAGCACCTTGCGGTTCTCCGCATTGCGGATCCAGACGGCGTAGCTCGAGCCGCGCGGCAGCGCGATCCGGTAGGTGCCGTCGGGAGCGCTGGACACCGTGTTCGAGCCGTACTCGAGCCGGAGCTGGCCGCCGGCGGCAGACTCCAGGCTCCTGAAGGTGAGCGCGAGCCCGGCGAGCGCGCTCCCGTCGCCAGCGCGCACCACGCGCCCGGAAAGCTCGCAGGTGTCTACGCCCTGGAAGAGCCCCTGGTTCAAACGCGGCACGCGTATCTCGAGCTCGTCCGGCTGCTTCGAGGCGGCGCGCTCGGGGAAGAACGTGACCCCTCGAAGCGCGGATTCGCCGTCGCTCCAGGTCGGGCCGTCCGCGGAGGTATTGAAGGTCAGTGCGTGGCGCTCCTCCTCCAGCCCGAGCAGCTCGAATCGACCCGCGGCGTCCGTCCTGCAAGAAGGCCGGTGTCCTGTCCCTGAACTAGAAACTGCCGTGACGCGGACGCCGCCGAGGGCTCGGCCGCTTGCGGCATCGAGCAGGATACCGCGGTAGCCAGCGCCCCCGGTCTCGACGCGCACGACGTAACCATCAGGAGCGTCGCGAGGGATATTCGCATGCCAGCGCCGCCCGCGCGGGGCTTCGATCTCGAGGCCGAACCCGGCCTCGGCCAAGTCCAAGGGAACATTGCCGTCGGCCTCGATTGCCGTCCACGGCTTCCAGATGAGGCGAGCCTTCCACCCCGTGTAATCCGCGATGCCTTCCGCGACCACGCGTGCGAAACGCGCCTCGCCTCGCGCAGGGATCTCGATCCGCACCAGCCGGTGCTCCAGCTCGCCAAGTTCCACCTGCTCGAGGATGCCGTTCGCGAACGAGCTCTTTGTGTTGACCGGCGGCACATGGACCCGGTGAACGCCGGGTTGGAGACCCTCGAAGCGGGCGCGTCCGCTCTCTCCGGTTTCCTCGCGCTCCTGTCGCCCATCTTCTCGGCTGAGAGCGACTACGTGCCCGACCTGGAGCGCACCGGCGCTGTCGCGTACCTCGACCTCGATCGACGCGCCGATCTCGATCTCCACCAGCAAGGGAGTCGCCCGGGGAAGGTCGGCGCGCATCGACCGCGTCCGCTCTCCGCTCATCACCCGCAGGAAGTAGGTGGATGCCGGAGCTTCGAGGTGGAAGCCTCCGTCGGCG
>DATKBQ010000707.1:0-6669 GCA_035546375.1 Planctomycetota bacterium
CTTCCCCACGCCGCTCCGCGGCGTGGGGAAGGACTGAAGAATTGAACCTGGTTCGGTAATTCGGGAATTCACGCGAGATGGGGCGCGACGGCGGCCTCGACCTCCTGCAGGAGCTGGCGCGCCTGCTCCCGCAGGCGGGCGCACTCGGCGAGGCGCGCGGCGGCCAGGGAGCGGTCGCGGAGCGACTTCGCGTTGATGCGCACGTTCGCGGCGGCCCCCTCGAGCCCGGCGGCGAGGGCCTGGGCGCCGCTCGCGCAGTCGCTCGCCACGTTCGGGTTCGACTCCGGCGCGCCCTCCGCCACGAGCCGCAGGCCCGAGAGCGCGATGCGCATGGTCTCGAGCGGCACCTCGAGCGCCCCGAGCATCGCCGCCTGGATGGCTGCGCTGCGCTCGACCTTCTCGTCCTCGCTGCCCTTGGGCAGGCGGAAGGCGGCGCTGACCGCGTCGTAGGCGTCCGAGTCCCGCTGCACGAGCTCGAGCGCATGCGCGCGCACGGCGTCCAGCTCCGCCGCGCGCGCGGCCATCGCCGATTCGACCTCCGCGAACCGCTCGCCACGGGTCAAGCGGAATGCCATACTGGCAGCCGCCGCGCCGCAGGCCGCGAGGTAGGCCGAAAGGCTGCCCCCGCCGGGCGTAGGAGTCCGTTCGGAGAGCCGCTCGGCGAACTCCGCCAAGGGCAAGTCGATCCATCTCGTGCCAGGAGCCATTCCGATGATCCAGAGCCAGGTGCCGCAAGCGGGAAGCGTGACGCGCGGAGCATCCTACCGAGGCCCTCGCCCGAGGCCTCGCCCTCGAGCGAGTTTGCGGCGCGCCGCCGCCGCAGGGGCGCTCCTCGTCGCCGTCTCGTCCTGCTTCACGGTGCCGATCACGGGTCGCAAGAGCCTGAACTTGCTCACGCCCCAGCAGGAAGTCGAGGTCGGCACCCAGTACTACCAGGATATGCTCGCTGAGGAGCAGCCCGTCCGCAGCGGCCCCGAGGCAGACAGGGTCGAGCGCGTCATGCAGCGGCTCGTCGCGGTCGCCGACGCCCCGGACTACCCCTGGGAGGTGACCCTGATCCGCAACGACTCCACGGCGAACGCCTTCGCTCTACCAGGCGGCAAGATGGCCGTGTACACCGGGATCCTGCCGGTCACCCAGGACGAAGCGGGGCTCGCCGCGGTCATGGGCCACGAGATCGGGCATGTGATCGCCCGCCATGGCGCCGAGCGGCTCACGACCGAGGGGCTTGCTGAGAACCTGCTTGCTCTCGCTCGAGCTCATTGGGGAGGCAGCCCTGAGGTGTATCAAGCAGGCAAGACCGTGCTCCTGACCCTCCCCTACGGCCGCAAGCAAGAGCTGGAGGCCGACCACATCGGCCTGATCCTGATGGCCCGGGCCGGCTACGACCCCCGCCGCGCCGTCGACTTCTGGCAACGCATGGCGGCCCAGAGCAAAGGCTCGCCGCCCGAGTTCCTCTCGACTCACCCCTCCGGCGCCACCCGGATCGCCGATCTGAAGAAGCTCCTGCCCGAGGCGCTGGAGGTCCACCGCCGGAGCGGCGCTCGTCCCTGACTTTGGGAATCTGCTAAGTCCCTGTTTTCAAGGAACTTACCCTCGTTCCGGTGGCGCGGGGCTGGGTCGGGGGTGGCGACTTGTCTAGCTTGTGGCCGCCGGCCGGCACGGCTCGTGCGGACACCCGGGCGAAGCTGCCAGCAGGGGCGCCGCGCCGCAGGCTTGCGAGCCATCCCACCCCCACCATCTGCAGGCGCCCCGTGGAGATCCACCCGATTCCGATCCGCAGATCCCCGCCGGCGCGGATCCCGGGCGCACGCCGAGGCCCCTCGGACCGACGGCCTTGAGGATCGCCTTCATCACCCCCGAGCTCGAGCCGTTGGTGCGCCGCACGGGCTTGGCGGAGGTCGCGAGCGCCCTTCCCCGCGCCCTGGCCGAGGTCGGCAGCGACGTCAGGATCTTCCTCCCGCTGACCCAGCCCTTGAACCTGAGCGCGCTGGAGGACCTCCAGGAGGTGGGGCTGGTCAGCGTGCGCGACGGCGACGGCACCACCGCCTTCATGATCCACTCCGGGCGCCTGGGCTCGGTGGTGGTCTACCTCTTCGAGAGCGCGACCTACTTCTCGAGCCGCAACCCCTACGGCAACGACGAGGGCCCGTACCCCGACAACTGGCGCCGCTACGCCGCCTTCAGCCGCGCGGTGCTCTCGAGCCTGCCGGTGGTCGACTTCGCGCCGGAGGTCTTGCACTGCGTGGACTGGACCTCCGGGCTGATCCCGGTGCTGCGCGAGCTGGAGTACGAGGGGGCGGACCCCGAGCACCCCGCGGCGCGGGCCGGGACCTACTTCCAGATCTACAACCTCGCCTTCCAGGGCAGCTTCGAGCGCGACATCCTGCCCCACGTCGGCCTGCCGCACCGCATCTTCCAGTCGATCGGCGGGATCGAGCTGGCGGGCAAGGTCAACTTCCTGAAGGCCGGCTGCGAGTTCGCGACGATCCTGGGCACCCATTCGCCCGGCCACGCCCGGCGGATCCAGCAGCAGGACCGAGGCTACGGCCTCGAGGACGTCTTCCGGCGCCGCGCCAAGGAGCTGGTCGGCATCGCGAACGGCATCGACTACCAGGCCTGGGACCCGAGCGGCGACCCGCTCCTGGCGCAGACCTATTCGGCCAAGGACAGGACGCTCGCCGGCAAGAAGAAGTGCAAGGCGGCGCTGCAGGCGAGCCTGAGCCTGGACCGCGGCCCGCGCACGCCGATCGCCGCGATGATCGGGCGCTTCGACACCGACAGCGGCTTCGACCTGGTGGCCGAGCAGGTCACGTCGATCCTCGAGCGCAACATCGAGGTCGTGCTCATGGGCGCCGGGCGCCCCGACATCCACGAGCGGCTGAAGACCATGGAGAGCACCTTCGTCGGCCGCTGCCGGGTCATCGAGGGCTACAACGCGAGCACCGCCCACGCGATCATGGGCGGCGCGGACATCCTCCTGCTCCCCTCGCACTACCACCCCGGCAACGCCCTGTGCGCGATCGGGATGCGCTACGGAGTGGTGCCGATCATCTACGCCGGTAGCGGGCTCGAGGACTACGTGGTCGACCTGCAGCGCAACTCGCGCGGCGGCACGGGCTTCCATTTCGAGACCTACAGCGCCGAGGGGCTGCTCGGCGGCATCGACGCGGCGCGCAAGCTCTACCGCAACGCCGCCGCCTGGAAGACGGTCGTCCTGCGCTGCCTGCGTCAGGACTTCTCCTGGCAGGCGACGGCGCGCGAGTACTTGAAGGCCTACCGGCGCGTCACCCGGCGCGTGCGCCCGAAGCAGAAGACGGCCTGAGCCTTGGCCTCGCGCGGGCGTCGGATCGGCATCGATCTCGGCGGCACGGCCGTCAAGGCGGGCGCGGTGACGGGCGGCGGCGAGGTGCAGGGCGAGGCTCGCGCCGAGGTCTCGTTCGAGCGCGGCCCGGGCGAGGTGCTCGACACGATCGCCGGGCTGTTCCGGCGGCTGGGGGGCGGCGATGCGTTGGGCGCCGGCGTGCCCGGCCTCCTCGAGCGCGAGAGCGGGCGCGTGGTGGCCAGCCCGAACCTGCCAGGCTTCTCCGGCGTCGCCGTGCGCGACGAGCTGGCACGCCGCACGGGTCTCCCGCCGGCCGCAGTGCGGATCGAGAACGACGCCAACTGCGCCGCGCTCGGCGAGCAGTGGCTCGGCGCCGCGCGCGGCGAGCGAGACGCGCTCGTCGTGACGCTCGGGACCGGGATTGGCGGGGGCCTGATCCTCGGCGGCGAGCTGTACACCGGCGCCGGCATGGCCGGCGAGCTGGGGCACGTGGTCGTCGACCCGCGCGGCCCCCCGTGCGGCTGCGGCGCGCGGGGCTGCGCGGAGACCTTGTCCTCGGCGAGCGCCGCGCGGCGGCGCGCGCTCGAGGCGGGGCTGCCGCGCGGGGCGCCAGGCGATCTGGAGCTCCTGGTGCGCGGCGCGCGCGAGGGTTCGGCCGACGAGCGGCGATTGCTCGCCGAGATCGGCCGCGACCTCGGCCGCGCGATCGGGGTCGTGGTGTGCCTGCTCGACGTGAGGCTGTGCGTCGTCGGAGGCGGCTTCGGGGCGGCGCTGGACCAGCTCGAGCCCGGCATCCGCGAAGGCATCGACGAGCGCAGCTACGGCATGCGCGGCGCGGCGATGCGCATCGTGCCGGCGAAGCTGGGCTCGAGCGCCGGCTGGATCGGCGCCGCGCGCTTGGTGCGGGCCCCAGGAGCGCCGTGAGGCGCGCCGGAGGGTCGGCGCGCCGCTCGGCACCCGCCGGCCCGCCGCTCGCTATCCTGCCGCCATGAGCGCCGAGACCGTCGTCCGCGTCCAGGGCCTCGGCAAGACCTATCGCAGCGGCATGCTGCGCCGCGGATTCCGCGCCCTGAACGACGTCAGCTTGGAAGTGAAGCGCGGGACTGTCTTCGGATTGCTCGGACCGAACGGCGCCGGCAAGACCACCCTGGTCAAGATCCTGCTCGGGCTCGTGCGCGGCTGGGAGGGCGAGGCGGAGATCTTCGGCGAGCGCGCCGGCCAGCCGCGGCCACGGCGGCGCATCGGCTACCTGCCGGAGAACCACCGCCTTCCGGGCTACCTGACCGGCCGCCAGGCCCTCGAGCTGTTCGGGCTGATGTGCGGGCGGGATACGCGCTTCCTGCGCGAGCGGATCCCGCCGCTGCTCGAGCGGGTCGACATGCGCGCCAGCGCGGACCGCAAGCTGCGCGAGTACTCCAAGGGCATGCAGCAGCGCATCGGGTTGGCGCAGGCGATGGTCCACGAGCCCGAGCTCCTGATCCTCGACGAGCCGACCGACGGCGTCGATCCGGTCGGGCGCGCGGCGATCCGCGAGATGCTGGTCGAGCTCAAGGGGAAGGGCACGACCATCTTCATCAACTCGCACCTCTTGATGGAGGTCGAGCTGATGTGCGACCGGGTTGTGATCATGGACAAGGGCCGCGTGATCCGCGAGGGCTCGATTGCGGAGCTCACGCCGCGCACCGGGATCGTCCACGTCGAGATCGAGCCAGTGCCGGCGGACCTCTCCATTCTGCTCGACGGCGTCGGAGCCGGCCTGACGCTGGACGCGCTGGGCTTCGAGATCCGCGTGAACGACCAGGAGCTCGACCGCGTGATCGACACCCTGCGCGGCGCCGGCGTGCGCATCCGCGCCATGAGCCCCCGGCGCATGAACCTCGAGCAGGCCTTCATCGACCTGGTGCGCCGGGAGCCCAAGTGAATGCGAACATCGCCAAGGCGCTCTTGCGCGACGCGCTGTACCAGGTGCTGGACAACAAGGTCTTCCGCATCCTCGTGCTGCTGGTCCTGGTGCTGGTCGGGGCGACCTTCGTGATCGGCGCGCGGGAGGAGGAGCTGGTGTTCCTCCTCGGCTGGCGCCGGATCGCCTACGAGGACGCCTTCCGCTTCTTCGGCTTGGCCATGCCGGACGTCGGCGAGCGGCACGCGGTCATGATCCAGTGGGTCCAGGGCGTGGTGGTGGACGCCTTCGCGGGCACGCTGGGGATCACGATCGCGGTCGCCGCGACCGCCTTCTTCATGCCGCGCATGGTGGAGAAGGGCGCCGCCGACATCGTCTTCTCCAAGCCCGTGTCGCGCCTGACCCTGATGCTCTCGCGCTATGTCTCGGGGCTGGTTTTCGTGTCGATCCTCGCCGTGCTCCTGGTGGGCGGCATGCACGTGGGCTTCCTCCTGAACTCGGGATACAGCGATCCGGGCTTCCTGTGGTCCACGGTGACCTTGATCTACCTCTTCGGCCTGCTCCACGCCTTTTCGGTCGCGATCGGCGTGCTGACGCGCAGCACGGTCGCGGCGATCCTGCTCACGCTCTTGTTCCTCGGCTTCAATGGCTGCGTCCACGCCGGATGGAAGGGGAAGGAGAGCTACCTCGAGTTCAGTGGCAGGAACTCCGCATCGGCGAGCGCCGCCCAGACGTCTCCCACCGGAGGCGACTCCGCGCCTGCCCAGGCGCCGGAGGAGAGCAAGCCGCCGGCCGAGGAAGCCGCGGAGGAGCTCAACGCCTTCCTGCGAGCCCTCTTCGTAGTGATCGACGGACTGCACTACACCCTTCCCAAGACGAGCGACGCGAGCCTGATCGCGAAGAAGCTCCGGCGCACGGTCGAGGACTACAGCAAGGCGTTGGTCGACGCCGAGAGCGGGCTGGAGATCCTTTCCGCGCCGGCGGGCTACCAGCGCGAGCGCGGCGCGGAGGCGATCGCCGGCGAGGGCGCGCTCTGGACCCGCGAGGTGGATGGCGGAGAGGCGCGCATCCGCGTCCGGCGCTTACAGGCCCGCGGGCGGCGCTCGAACCACGTGGCCGAGCTGCGCAAGGGAATCGACGAGAGACCGGGGGCGGTGGAGGTGAGCCAGTCGCGCGAGGACTTCGGCAACGTCCGCGGCGAGCGGTTCGCTTGGCGCGAGGGCGAACCGCCGCGCGTACACCGGATCTTCACATTCTACGGCGGCGGATTCCGCTTCAATGTCGAGGCCGAGGGTCCGGCGGAATGGATGCAACGCGACGAGGTGCTGGAAGCCGAAAAGACCTTCCTGCGCAGCTTCGAGGTGCGCGACGATGACGACAACCCGTTTTCCCTCTACGAGCACCGCTTCGGCTGGACCGCGCCGCTGAAGTACAATGCCTTCTT
>DATKBQ010000708.1:0-4584 GCA_035546375.1 Planctomycetota bacterium
TGCCGTTCATGCCGACGAGGCGGCCCTCCCGCGCAGACCAGAGCAATGCGAAGGCGTCGCCGCCCACGCCGGTGGACATGGGCTCGACCACGCAGAGCGCGGCTGCCGCCGCGATGGCCGCGTCCACCGCGTTGCCGCCCCGGGCGAGCATGGCGAGGCCCGCCGCCGAGGCGGCGGGGACGCTCGTGCAGACCACGCCCCGGCGCGCGAGCACGCAAGAGCGGTCGCTACGCAGCGCGGAATCGAGGCGAGCTCGCTGCGAGGGAAGCACGGCGGCCCATCCTATCAAGACCGGTGGCGCCGGCGCCGATAGCTGTCCCCGGAGCCTGCTGATGCCCCGCGTCCCCGCCGCCCGGGCCGAGCCCGAGATCCCCTCCCGCTACCGCGTCTATCGGCTTCCCGGTGCGAAGCCGACGGAGCGCGGCGTCCTCTACAGGCGGGGACGGCAGCGCTATCTGCTGGCCTGGCCCCGCGTGAAGCGGGCATTCGCCGCCGACGTGGGCGGGCCCGGGGAGCCCCAGCTGACCGTCTTCGACCTGGCCATCCAGGTGATCGGCTCCGAGTGCGTCGTCTGCCGCCTGGACGCCGAGCCCGGCGAGCAGGCCATGCGGGTCGCCCGCGCCATCCAGCTCGCCCTCGGTCCCCAGGCCTGCAGCCCGTGCATCCGGGCGCTGGCGCTCGACGGTGTCGCGACCAGCGCGTACCCGGACCTGGACGTCTTCTCCGAGTCGGCGCTCGAAGCGGTGCGCTTCGGCTGAGTACTTTGCGGAGCTCGCTCGCCGGGCGCTGTTGCGGACGCACGGAGACCTGTGGGGAAACTGCATCGGAACGCGGGTCAGGGGCCTGCCTGGCCCTCCTGATTCTCTTGCATCTTCCCGCGGGAAACCTCACAATCTGCCCTCGTCCCGCGCGCCAGGGGCCTGCGAGCGCGCCGGGGGGTGGACGCGGGGGTGCCGCGAGCATCTCGCTGTGCGCAGGTCCTTCGCAAAGTGGTTGGGGGTCAGTCACACATGCAGCTTCGACGAACTTCTCGCTCGGTGATCGCGGTGTTCGCCGTTGCCGCGCTGGGGATGGGGTGCGCCCTGTTCGGCGGTTCCGACGACGAGAGAGTGGATTCGCGCGACGGATTCAGCGCCGGAAACGGACGCGGTGTGGAGGGAATGGACGGCGCCGGAGAGAGCGTCGCGGAGCTCGAGACGATCTACTTCGACTTCGATCGCTCGAACATCCGGGACGACCAGAAGCCGACCCTGCGCGCCAACGCCGGCGCCGCCAACGCCAATCCCGCCTGGCGGACGGTCGTGGTCGAGGGGCACTGCGACGAGCGCGGCAGCGAGGAGTACAACCTCGCGCTCGGCGAGCGGCGTGCCAACGCGGCGAAGCAGTACCTGGTCGACTCGGGCGTGGCCGCCGAGCGCATCGACACGGTGAGCTTCGGCGAGAGCCGGCCGGCGGTGCAGGGCCACGACGAGTCCGCGTGGCGCTGGAACCGGCGCGCCGAGTTCCGCGTGATCCGCTGACGATCGAGCTCGCACGGCGAGTGAATCAGGCGCGGGCGCAAGCCCGCGCCTGATTCGTTTTCGGCGCTGCCAAGCTCGCGCGCCCACCTCCGCCATGTTGGCCGCCCCGAGGGGCAGGTGATATCGTCGGCCCGCGGGAGCCCCGCTCCCGAGAGCGCCGCCTCGCGCGCCCACCCCCGGAGGAGATCCCACATGCCCGTCCACGGCGGAAAGCTCGCAGCGCGCGCCCTCAAGGAGGCCGGCGTCGAGGTCGTCTTCACCCTCTCCGGCGGCCACATCATGCCCCTCTACGACGGCTGCATCGACGAGGGCATCCGCATCGTCGACGTGCGCCACGAGCAGGCGGCCGTGCACGCGGCCGACGCATGGGCGCGCTGCAATCCGGGCAAGATCGGCGTCGCTGCCATCACCGCCGGCCCGGGCGTCACCGACGGCGTGACGGGCATCGCCAACGCCTGGCGCGCCAACTCGCCGATCCTGGTCTTCGGCGGGCAGGGCCCCTTCGCGAACCTGCGCCGCGGCTCGCTGCAGGAGATGGACCACCTGGGGGTGGTACGGCCCATCACCAAGTACTGCGACGCCATCTACCAGACCCACCGCATCCCGGAGTACATCGAGCTCGCGATCCGCCACGCGGTGTCGGGAATTCCGGGCCCCGCCTTCCTCGAGATCCCGATGGACGTCTTCATGGGCCAGGCCGAGTGGGACCAGGCCCCGGTTCCGCGCATCCGCACCGCGCCGCCCCGCCTCTCGCCGGATCGCGCCGACGTGCGCGCGGCGCTCGAGCTGCTCAAGGGCTGCCAGCGGCCCATGCTCATGGCGGGCACCAGCGTCAAGTGGTCGATGGCGAGCCAGGTGATGAACGCGTTCCTCGACGAGGTCCACATGCCCGCCTACACCAATGGCATGGGCCGCGGCACGATTCCGCCCACCTCGCCGCAGTTCCTGAACCGCTCCCGCCGCGAGGCCATGAAGCGCATCGATCTCATCATCCTGGCGGGCTCGCTGCTCGACTTCCGCCTCGCCTTCGGCAAGACGATTCCGGCCGACGCGAAGATCATCCAGCTCGACATGGACGCCACGCTGATCGGCATGAACCGGCAGGCCGACGTGGGGCTCGTCGGGAACCTGGCCTGCACCTTCGAGCTGCTGCTCGAGGAGATGAAGAACACGGGGACGCGCCTCGACTTCGCGCCATGGCGCGACGAGCTGCGCCAGATCGAGGTGGCCGCGGAGAAGAAGGTGGAGGCGGCGCTCTCGAGCGACGAGTCCCCGGTGGATCCCCAGCGCATGTGCCGCGAGGTCCGCGACTGGCTCGACACGCTGGAAGACCCGATCGTGATCGGCGACGGAGGCGACATCGTGGCGACCGCCGCCAAGATCATCCCGGTAAAGCGCGAGGGCGCTTGGATGGACCCGGGCCCCCTCGGTACCCTCGGCGTGGGCATGCCCTTCGCCATCGCGGCGCAGCTCGCGAATCCCGACAAGCGCGTGGTGATCGTCTACGGCGACGGCTCCTTCGGCTTCAACGGCTTCGAGTACGACACCGCCGTGCGCTTCGGTCTGCCGATCATCGGCGTGCTCGGCAACGACGCATCCTGGGGCCAGATGATGCGGCCCCAGGGCGCCGTCTACGGCTGGGACCGCCTCGAGGCGGTGCTGCTCCTGCGCACCCGCTACGACAAGGTGGTGGAAGCGCTCGGTGGCCACGGCGAGCACGTGACCGACCCGGCCGGAATCCGCCCGGCGCTCGAGCGGGCGGCGGCCAGCGGCAAGCCGGCGCTGGTGAACGTCGAGATCCGGCAGGATCGGGAGTACAAGGGTGGCATCTACGTCTGAGTGCAAGCGGCCGCCCGGCGGCCGCGCGCAGCGAGCCGAAGGCGAGCGGAGGTCACGAGCTGGAATTCCGCCCTCGCCTGGGCAGCGCGGGCACGGGACCGATCCCTCCTCACGCTCCGAGCGGCCGGTCGAACCGCCACCTTGGAGGCCACGGACCCTCCGGCTCCGGCCCGCCGACCGGATGCCACCTGGGGCACCCACGAAGCCGCCGAGGTCGGCCTCGATCCGGCTGCTCTCGCCGGGCTGCTGGCGCGCACCGGCCCTCTGGCCGTGGTCGACCTGGAGACCACGGGCCTGGCGGGCGACCCCGAGGCGGAGATCCTGGAGATCGGCGCCGTGCTGCTCGAGCCGTCGGCCGAGCGTGTCGTCACCTTCTCCACCCTGGTGCGCCCCCGCGGCCGCCTGCCCAGGGCCGTGGTGCGCCTGACCGGCATCGACGAGGGCACCGTGCGCGACGCGCCGCCCCTCGAGGACGTCCTGGAACCCGCACGGTCGGCGCTCCAGGGCCGCACCCTGGTGGCGCACAACGCGGAGTTCGAGCGCGAGTTCCTGGGACGCTTCGTCGATCCGAATCTCGCCAAGGCGCTCTACCTCGACACCCTCGATCTGCTGGCGCTGACGCATCCCGACGCCCCGGACCTGCGCCTCGAGTCCTTCACGCGCATGCTGTTCGGCACCGAGGAGCATCACCGTGCGCTGGACGACGCGCTGGACACGGCGCGCGTGATGTCGCGCGCGGGGAGCGGGGCGCGCGCGGGGGAGCTGCGCTACGCCATCGCGCGGCGCGCGCTCGGGTCCTTCGCACCGGACTCGCCCTGGCTCGCGCTCCTCGCGAAGCCCGCGGCGGGAGCCCCCGGTGCGCCCCTCGAGGAGCGGCCCTTCGTCGAGGTGGGCGACACCTGCGAGCCGCGCGTGCCCTTCGACGAGGAGGAGATCGCCGCCGCACTCGCCGACGAGGCGCGCGGCCGGCGGCACTTTCCGCGCTACCGCGTGCGCCGGGAGCAGATCCTGCTGGCTCGCCGCTTCGCGCGCAACCTGGCCGACGAGGAGATCCTCCTGCTCGAGGGCGGCACCGGGGTCGGCAAGTCGCTGGCGTACCTGGCCGCGGCGATCCCCTTCGCCGTCGCCCGCAGCGAGCGCGGCGAGGCCGCGCCGGTGGTGCTCTCGACGCGCACCAAGCTCCTCCAGGACCAGCTCGTGGAGCGCGACATCGGCGCGGCCGCCC
>DATKBQ010000709.1:0-4719 GCA_035546375.1 Planctomycetota bacterium
ATGATCGGTTGCGCCCGGGATTGGTTCGCGATCTCGCTCGCGACGCTCGCCGCCTGCGAGCCCTCGGCCAGCGGCGACGCGTCCCCCCCGTCCCCCCAATCCCTCGTGGCCGGCGTGCCTGCCGCGCGCCCGAGCGAGGCGACCCGCGCCGCTCCCGCCGGCGAGGCGGCGATCGCGCCTCCCGCGGGCGAGTCCGCCCCCGCCGCTCGCGCGGTCGCGCTCGAGACGATCCGGAGCCTCTATCCGGACGACAAGCCGCGCCTCGAGCGCCAGGTCAAGCGCGACGCCGACGGCGTGATCAACCACGGGCCCTATCGGCGCTGGCACTTCAACGGCCAGCTCGCGGAGGAGGGCGAGTACGTCGACGGGCAGAAGCACGGCACGTACGCGGTCTATGCCGAGACCGGCCGGAAGGCCTCGCAGATCGAGTACGACCGCGGCCGCAAGCACGGCCCGGCGCTCGAGTGGAACGAGCTGGGCCGGAGGGTCCGCGAATGCGCGTGGCGCGACGACCGGCTCCACGGGCCGTTCCGCGAGTGGTTCGACGGCACCGAGGAGCTGTCCGTCGAGGGGCGCTACGAGGACGGCCTGGAGGTGGGGCGGTGGGTGCGCTGGATCGCTCCCGGCGTCAAGGGCGAGGAGGGCGAGTACGTCGCCGGCCAGCGCGAGGGGGAGTGGATGTTCTGGCACCCCACGGGCGCGATCCGCGCCGAGGCGGAGTTCCGCCGCGGCCGCTGGCACGGGCGCGTGCTCGAGCACGACGAGCAAGGGCGCAAGGTCGCCGAGCGCAACTACAAGGACGGCGCGGCCGACGGGCTCCAGGTCGAGCTCTACCCCGGCGGCGCGATCAAGTCGGAGGTCGAGTACGCGCTCGGACGTCCGAACGGACGCAGGGTCCATTGGTACGAGGAGGGCTCCAAGCAGCTCGAGGGTCGCATGCGCGACGGCCAGCGGGAAGGTCGATGGACGGTGTGGAACAACGACGGCACCGTGAACGAGGGCTGGTCAGGCACCTACGCTGCGGGCCAGCGCGTGTCCGATTGACCGTGCGCGCCCGGGTCCTCTTCGCCGCGTCGCTCCTGGGGGCCTGCACCGCGGCGCCGGTGCGCGAGCACGGGAACGGCCCGCGCCTGGAGGGCGGCGGCCCGCCCGTCGAGGGCGCCGAGCCGGCCGCAGGGCTGGACCCGGAGCCGCCGCGCGAGCAGGAGCCGCCTCCCCAGGAGGCAACTCCGACCGGCGGGGCTCAGGCGGGCACCGCCAAGCCCGAGAGCACGGCGCGCGAGGAGGTGCTGCTCGAGCTGCGCGCCTACTACAAGGACTTCAGCGCGCGCGATTGGCGCGCCTTCGCCGAGCACTTCTGGCCGGGCGCGACGATCACGACGATCTGGCAGCCCGAGGGCGAGCCGAAGCGCCGCGTGGTGATCACGCCGATCGACCGCTTCGTGGCCGAGGCGGCCAAGGGACCGGGCAGCCGCGAGATCTTCGAGGAGTGGATGATCGACGCCCAGGTCGACGTCAGCGAGGACCTGGCGCAGGTCTGGGCGAGCTACGGAGCGCGCTTCGGCGATCCGGGCGAGGTGATGGAATGGAAGGGGATCGACGCGTTCACGCTCCTCAAGCACGAGGGTCGCTGGCGCATCGTGGCGCTCGTGAACGGCAACGGGACCTCCGGCCGCTGAGCCCGAGGCGGGACGGGAGGGCGTAGCCGCGCCGGGGTCGATGCGCGAGACGGTGCGTCACCCGGGCGGCCAGAAGGCGGCCGAGGGGGCCGTCGAGGACGGCCAGCGCACCGGCGCCTGGGTCTTCTGGAACGAGCACGGCCGCCGGCTGGTGGAGGAGGAGTACCGCCTCGGCCAACGGCACGGCTGGCACACGAGCTGGCACCCGCTGAGCCAGACCAAGCGCGCCGAGGGCGAGTTCCGCTCGGACGTACGCGAGGGTCCGTGGACCTGGTGGCATCCGGGCGGCGCGCGCGAGGCGCAGGGCGCCTTCCGCGCCGGCGAGCGGGAAGGACCCTGGCTCGCCTGGCACGACAACGGGCAGCTCGCCTCGGAGGGCGCCTATGTCGCCGGGCGCGAGAGCGGCGTGTGGCGCACCTGGCACCGCAACGGCCGCCGCGCTTCGGAGGGCGCCTTCCTGGCCGGCCTGCGCGAGGGCGCGTGGCGCACCTGGCACGCCGACGGGAGCCCGGAGTCCGAGGGCGAGTACCGCGCCGGGGAGCGCGAAGGGGTGTGGACGCGCTGGCACAAGGGTGGCGGGCTCGCATCCCAGGGGCCGTACGCCCAGGGCCAGCGGACGGGACTGTGGACCGCGTGGCACGAGAACGGCCGGAAGCGCTCCGAGGGCGCCTTCGTCGAAGCCCAGCCGTTCGGCTGGTGGATCTTCTGGTACGAGCACGGCACCGTGCGCGCGGAGGGGGAGATGCGCGAGGGCAAGCAGGTCGGCCCGTGGGAGTCGTGGCACCCCGACGGCTCGCGCAACCAGGCCGAGGCGGGGATCTACTGGGAGGACGAGCTGCGCCACCCCAAGCGCGGGGACTCGTTCAGCGCGTGAGGACGGTCGTGCTGCACATCGCGACCGAGCGGCTGGACGAGCTGGAGCGCTGGGCACGCGAGGGCTATCCGCGCGAGGTTTGCGCGCTCCTGATCGGGAGGATGGAGCGGGAGGACGTGCACGTGGCCGCGCTGTGGCGCGGGCGGAATCTCGAGCTCCGGCGGCCGGGCGAGCGATTCGAGCTGGATCCGGCCGATCACCTGGCCGCGGAGCGCAGGGCACGCGCGCTGGGGCTCGGGGTCGTGGGAATGTGGCACACGCACCCCGACAGGGCGGCGCGGCCGTCGGCGGAGGATCGCGCGGGGATCGGGGAGGCGTGGGTGCAGCTGATCGGCTCGGTGGGGGAGACGGGCGCGATGCGCTCTCGCGCGTGGATCCTGCGCGGCGCGCGGCTCGTGGAACTCCAGCTCGATACCGGAGAGGGGGGTCGCTCGCGCGCCACCTCCGATCGCCGCCCTACTCCTTCTTGCGCGTGTACACGAACTCGAGCACCTTCGTGTCCTTCTCGCCGATCATCATGTCGTGCACCTCGAGGGTGAACCTGTCCTTGCCGAAGCCGCGGTAGACGTATTTGACCTGCTTGTCCTGCTCGGGAGTCATCGGCTCGTCGATCGTGCCCCAGAGGATCAGGTTGTCGCCGCTCGCGTCGAAGAGGCCGGAAGCCGTCTGCAGCGAGGTCTGCATGCTGTCGACCTTGCACCACACGAACCGCTCCTTGAAGTTGTCGTAGCCCAGGTGAGCGATGCCCTCGACCCCCTGGCCCATCATCTCGATCGACCACGTCTCCTGGAGCCACTTGCCCTCGGTGAACCAGCCGATCTCCGCGGTGCCCTTCGTCTCCATGGCCGGCTGGCCGGGCATCATCTGCATCTTCATCGTGACGTCGTAGCTGCCGATGAGCTCATGGAGGCGCGCGTGCGCGTCGCTCGGCTGCATGATCTGCATCCAGCGCGCCATCCCGCCGTCTGCGTCCTTGGAGGTCGGATGCGTGAAGCGCTTGGGCTTGGGGTCCTGCGTCCAGAGGACGCCGAAGGCGAGCGCGGCGAGGGAAACGGCGGCGAAAGCGAAGACTTGCATGGTCTCAGGGTTCCGAGGGTCGGGTTGTGGAATCCGCCGCGAGCACCATGGCCGCGGCCTGGAGGGTGAAGCAGCTCTGGGGATCGCCGCGACGCTCGGCGGCGAACACCCCGCGAGCCTGGGCCCGCAGATCGATCGCCCGCGGCGCCATCGGGAGCACGCAGGCTGCGAGGACGAAGGCGACCGCGGCGTTCACGCTCCGCGCGAGGGCGAGCGAAGGCGTCGCGGCGCGCTCGAGGCGCTCGATGCGGACGACGATCGAGCTCGGCGAGCCCAGGAAGGCGCGCAGGCCGCCGGAAGCGGGGCTCGCGAGCAGGGGCCGCGCGGCGAGGACCAGGGTATCGCGGTAGGAGGGAGCCTCGCTGCCCAGCGCGCGGGCCACGGCCTGGTCGCACTGGAGCTCGGCGAGGGCGTGCAGGCGCTCGACCGCGATCCAGGCCAGGGGATGGAACCACAGGGCGGCGCGCAGGAGCGCCCACAGCTCGTCGTACCAGAGATCACGACGCTTCAGGTGCGCGAGCTCGTGGAGGAGCGCGTGCTCGTCCCGCCGCGTCGGCCTGCGGGCGAGCCAACCGCGGGGCAGGAGGAGCGTCGGGCGCAGGAGCCCGATCAGCGCGGGCGTCGTGAGGCCGTCGAGCTCGCCGATGCAAGGGGGGCGAGGGGGGCGGAGGACGCGCGGGGAGCGGCGATGGCCGATCGTCCGAGACGCCCTCTGCAGCGCCGCCAGCCACGGGCGCGTAGGCGTGATGAGCTCCACGCGAGCGTGCAGACGAGCGCGGCGGAAGGTGCGCAGCAAGAGCACCGTGATCAGGCCAGCGAGCCACACGCCGAAGCACGCGCTCATCACGCCCGCGCTCGCCGCAAGCTTCGCCGCCGCGAGCGTGGGCTCCCCGAGCGCCGCCGTCACGCTCCACGGCGAGCCGAGATCCGGCGGCACGAAGAACCGCGCCAGCGCGAGCACCCAGAGCAGGATCAAGAGCTGCGGCCAGACGCGCCGGACGAGCAGGCGATCCGCGATCCAGGCGACGCCGAGCAGCACGGTCGCTTGCAGGGTCGACGGGAGGACCCAGGCCCACCAGTCGGCGATCC
>DATKBQ010000710.1:0-6037 GCA_035546375.1 Planctomycetota bacterium
GCGTTCTTGCGGGAGGTATCCCATCCCCAGCCGGGCGCGGCGGTACATCGGCAGGCGCGAGCACTCGTGGCCGCGCAAGAGCACCTGGCCCGCATCGGGCTTGGTGATCCCGACGGTCATGCGGAAGCTCGTGGTCTTGCCGGCGCCGTTCGGCCCGAGCAAGCCGACGATCTCTCCGGCGTGCACCTCGAAGGACACGCCGTCGACCACCCGCCGGCGCTTGAAGGCCTTGATCAGGCCCCGGACCTCGAGGAGGCGCTCGCCGGGCTCGATCGGCGGGCGGGATCTCATGCGGTGAGGAGGCCGGCGCCCCCGACCGAGTGCCAACGATCCTGCGGCTTCGTCCGCGGGCGGCGGCCGTGGGGGACCGGAGGGTCCCGATGCAAGGCCTCGGCGGCAGATTCCAGGCTTGTGGACAAGTTGTGGGGAGAATCGCAGCCGGCTTTGCGCACCTGCACCCGGAAAAACCCTTGGATTCGCGTACCTTTCGGCCCGTTCACATTTGTGCCGATCATGCTCATCCGTAAGTCGTTTGGCGAGCGTAACTTGCGGTATGAACTCGCAATTCGCATCGGGCGCATGCGCCGGCAGCCCCGCGGCGTGAAGAGACGAACCAGGGCGCCGGCCCCTGCCGGCAAGCACCGCGCCGTGTTGAGAACCCTCCTTCCTGCCTCCGCCGGAAGTCCATGGAGCGGCGGTACTTGGCTCAATGGATCCACTCGAGCCGGTACACCCCCAGGCTCGGCGAGAAGGGCCAGAAGACGAGCAGCGCGCGGCCGGTGATCAGCTCGCGGGGCACCAGCGGATCCATGCGTTGCTGGCGCGAGACGACGCTGGAGCTGGGGAACTCGTGCAGCTCGCCCCAACGGTCGCGGAACCAGGTCAGCGAGGGGCTTAGACCCGGGAACTCGATCGGGTTCGAGTCCGGCCGCGGCGGCGAGCCGGGTCGCCAGTTGCCCAGCGCCTGCTTCACGTCGCCGTCCGCGCGCCAAGTGAGCGAGAGCAGCGTCCACTCGCGGCTGTCGCTCGAGTCCTGGGTGTTGTCGCCCAGCATGAAGTAGTGCCCGGGCGGGATCGTCCATTCCGAGGCGCCGCGGCCCGGCAGGTAGTAGATGTCGCGCGCGACCTGGAGCTCATCCAGGTCGGCCCCTTCGCCCGCAATGCGCACCCAGGCGGCGGAGCGCTGGTCGTCGGCGGTCGGGACCTCCAGCTCGCAGACGACATCGCCGCCGATGTCGATCTCCAGGAGGTCGTCCAGGTTCTGCGCACCGAACTCGATCCAGCGGCCGGCGGGCAGCCGATAGGGCTCGCCGCTCGCGGAGCGCGGAGCGCCGTCGGTTCCGGCGCGAGCGTTCTCGAAGACGATCCGCGGCGCCGCATCGGTCGGAGCCGCCGGACCTGGAATCTCCAGCCGGTAGCGCCGCGCGCCCTCCTCCAAGTCGACTGCGACGAGCTCGCATCCCGGGAGCGCGCGTACCCGTCCCCAGACGCGCAGGTCGCCCACCGGGTTCGTTCCGCGACCGTGACGCACGGACATGCCCGCGAGCATGCGCGGCGGGTAGCCGTGCCCGTAGCCGTCCATGATCGAGCCGCCGCCGTGCCCTTCGAAGCGCGCATGGCCATCGCCGCGCGCCTCGATCGAGCGCCCGTCGATCGTCCAGACGCTCGACTCGGGGGTCTCGGGCTTCCACGACGCCGACCCCTCGCGTCCGTCGGGGTCGAGCTCCTTCCACGTCGCCTGCTGCACGCTGCGCGGTCGCCTGAGCACGCGCCAGTCGCCCTCGCCGGCCGGGCGCGTCCAGGCGTCGCCGTTGAGGATGCGGAAACCCTCGTCCGACATGCCGACCAGGCGCTTGACGAAGTTCTTGGAGCGGTCGAGCGGGTACTTGAAGATCACGACCTCGAAGCGACGCGGCTCGCGGAAGTGGTAGGACAGCTTGTCCACCAGGATCCGGTCGAAGATGCCGGTCTCCTCGTTGCCCATCAGCGTGGGCTGCATCGATCCGGTCGGGATCTTGTAAGCCTCGACGATGAAGTACTTGAGCACCACGGCCATCACGATGGCCACGGTCATCGCCTCGATGTTGTCGCGCCACGGCGTGCGGCGCCTCTTCGGATCGGCGGCTCGGCTCAACTGCGCTCCCGTCCCGTAGCCTAGCCTTCGTCCGACCCGCCGCCGAGCACCGCCAGGAAGGCCTTCTGTGGGATGTCGACGTTTCCGATCTGGCGCATCCGGCGCTTGCCCTCCTTCTGCTTCTCCAGCAGCTTGCGCTTGCGCGTGATGTCCCCGCCGTAGCACTTGGCGGTCACGTCCTTGCGCAGCGGGGCGATCGACTCGCGGGCGATGATGCGGTTGCCGATCGCGGCCTGCAGGGCGACCTCGAAGAGGTGCCGCGGGATCTCCTTGCGCATGCGCTTCAAGGCCGCCCGCCCGCGGTACTCGGCGTGGTCGCGGTGCACGATGCTGGTCAGCGCGTCGACCTCCTTGCCGTTGACCAGGATCCTGAGCTTGACCAGGTCGCCGGCCCGGAAGCCGGTGATCTCGTAGTTCAGGGTCCCGTAGCCGCGTGTCGACGACTTCAGCTTGTCGAAGAAGTCGTAGATGATCTCCGACAGCGGGAGGTCGTAGACGAGCTGGACCCGCGTCGGCGAGAGGTACTCCTGGCGCACGTAGACGCCGCGGTGGTCGGCCGCGATCTGCATCACGTTGCCGATGAACTCGGAGGGGACCAAGAGGCTGACCCGCGCGAACGGCTCGAGGATCTCCTCGTAGTGGTCCGCCTGCGGGAGCTGGCCCGCCGAGTGGATCTCGCGCTCCTCCCCGTCCCTCATGCGGATCCGGTAGGTGACCGTCGGCGCGGTCTGGATCATGTCGATGTCGTGCTCGCGCTCCAGGCGCTCCTGCACGATCTCCATGTGCAGGAGGCCGAGGAATCCGCAGCGGAAGCCGAACCCCAGGGCCTCGGAGGTCACCGGCTCGTAGGAGAAGGAGGCGTCGGACAGCGCGAGCGTCGCCAAGGCCTCGCGTAGCTCCTCGAAGTCGCCGCTGTTGGTCGGGAAGAAGTCCGCGTAGACCATGTGCACGGGCGGGCGGTAGCCGGGGAGCATCGCCACCGCCGGCCCCTTGTGGCGGGTCATCGTGTCGCCGATGCGCACGTCGCCGAGCTGCTTGATGTTCGAGATGAAGTAGCCGACCTCGCCCGGGCCGAGCTCGCCGGTGCGCTTCATCTCGGGCGTGAAGCGGCCGATCTCGACCGCCTCGTAGACCTTGTCCGTGCCGAGCATGTGGGTCGTCTCGCGCTCGCGGATCGTGCCGTCGAACACGCGCAGGTAGACGATGACGCCCCGGTACTCGTCGTAGACCGCGTCGAAGATCAGCGCCCGCAGGGGCGCGTCCGGCCGGCCGGCGGGGGCGGGGAAGCTGCGCACGACGCGGTCGAGCAGCTCGCGCACGCCGAGCCCGCTCTTGGCCGAGACGCGGAGCGCATCGGCGGCGTCGATGCCGATCGACTTCTCGATCTCCTCGGCGACCTCGTCCGGGCGAGCGTGGGCGAGGTCCACCTTGTTGATCACCGGCAGGACCTCGAGCCCCGCCTCGCTCGCGAGGTAGGCGTTGGCGACGGTCTGCGCCTCGACCCCCTGGGAGGCGTCGACCAACAGGATCGCGCCCTCGCAGGCCTGGAGCGATTTCTGGACCTCGTAGTTGAAGTCGACGTGGCCCGGGGTGTCGATCAGGTTGAGCTCGTACAGCGTCCCGTCGAGCTCGTGGTAGATCGTGACCGCCGAGGCCTTGATCGTGATCCCGCGCTCGCGCTCCAGGTCCATCTGGTCGAGCAGCTGCGCGCGCATCTCGCGCTTGGCCACGGCGCCGGTCAGCTCGAGCATGCGGTCGGCGAGCGTCGACTTGCCGTGGTCGATGTGCGCGATGATCGCGAAGTTGCGGATCAGGCGGGTTTCCACGGCCTAGGCACCTCGCCTGCGCCGCGCGGAGCGGGAGGCCACTTTGGAACGACGTAGGACTGCCTGGGGAACCGGCAGCGCGCTCACGTCCTGTCCTCACTGCCCTCAGCCTCTCGATCGGACATACCGCCCATCATGGCCTCGACCAGCGACGCCACGCCGGGGCAGCCACTAGGATCAGAGCTCTGATCTTGTCTGCCATGTTTGCCGTAACTCATTGCAAATCAAGCAGTTACGTCGCAGGCGAAATGCCGATTCGCAGCTCTTGGTTGGCCAGCTCCCCAGCCAGCCTCCGCAACGCCCGCCCGCGGTGGCTGACCTCGGACTTTTCGGTGGGCGTCAGTTCGGCGAAGGCCCGGCCCAGGTGGAGCATGCCGGGCTCGTCGAACAGGAAGAGCGGGTCGTAGCCGAAGCCGCCCGAGCCGCGCGGGGCGTCGAGGATCCGGCCGCGGGTGGTGCCCTCGACCTCGAGCGCGAGGCTCCCGTCGGGGCGCGCCAGGGCCAGCGCGCAGACGAAGCGCGCGCCGCGCCGCTCGGGGGGCAGACCCGCCAGCCGCTCGAGGAGCAGCGCGTTGTTCGCCGCGTCGTCGCCGTGACGGCCTGCGAAGCGGGCCGAGCGCACGCCAGGCTCTCCATCCAGGGCGTCAACCTCCAATCCCGAGTCGTCGGCGAGCGTCCACAGCCCGCTGGCGAGGGCCGCGCTCGCGGCCTTCTTCGCGGCGTTGCCGGCGAAGGACGGCTGGTCCTCGTCGACCGGCGGCAGCGGGCCGACCTCGATCGGCGTCACGACCTCGATCCCGAGGCCAGCCAGCGAGGTTTCCAGCTCCCTGCGCTTCTTGGCGTTGTTCGAGGCGAGGAGGAGCCGCACGGTCAGGGGGCCTCGAGCCCGAGCGCCGCCCTCTGGATCTCGAAGATCCTCCGAATGGCGCCGGAGCCCAGCTCGAGCATCGCGTCGAGCTCCTCGCGGCTGAAGGGGGCGCCCTCCGCCGAGCCCTGGACCTCGATGAAGCGGCCCTCGCCGGTCATGACCAGGTTCATGTCGGTGTGCGCCCGGCTGTCCTCCTCGTAGGCGAGGTCGCAGAGCGGAGCTCCGTCGACCACGCCGACCGAGACGGCGGCGAGCTGGGAGCGCAGCGGCCAGGCGCGCAGGAGTCGCTTGGAGTCCATGTGCGCGAAGAGATCGTGGAGCGCCACCCAGGCGCCGCTGATGGCGGTGGTGCGCGTGCCGCCGTCCGCCTGCAGGACGTCGCAGTCGACCCACACCGTGCGCTCGGTCATTTTCTGCAGCTCGACGACGCTGCGCAGGGCGCGGCCGATCAGGCGCTGGATCTCGACCGAGCGCCCGTCCACCCGCCCGGTGCGATCGCGCGCCTTGCGGCTGTCGGTGGCCGAGGGGAGCATCGAGTACTCGGCGGTCAGCCAGCCCTGGCCCCGGCCCTGGAGGAAGGGCGGGACGCCGTCGGTGACCATCGCCGTGCACAGGACCTGGGTGCGGCCGAAGCTCGCCAGCACCGAGCCCGGCGCGTGGCGGGTGAAGTGGCGCTGGAAGCTGACCGGCCTGAGGTCCTGGGGTTCGCGTCCGTCCGAGCGTGTCATGGGAGGAAGGGCGCGACAGTATAGGCCGAGCGCGGGCCGGGCGGCCTTCGACGCATCGGCTGGAGTGCAAATGAGCATCGCCTTCCCGAGGCATGGCTCGCTTCGATTGGGAACGGAGAGTCCGGTCGAGGCCTCGAGAGAACGCAGCGTGATCCCGCCCAGGCGCATCCGTGGCCGAAATATGCATAGCGTACTGTGCATATCTTGGCTCCCGGCCAGCGCGGTCGCTCGGCCCTGGCTTGGCCCCTCGGCAAGGACGGGAGGCCGTAAGCGCGCGATCAGGTGCGCGCAAGGACGCGCACGTGCCCAAGCGGCAGCTCCCGCACGCCATCGGGCGTCAGGAGCTCGAGGCCCCGGGTGGGGGAGAGCGAGCGGAGCACGCCGGTCAAGGTCGCGTCCGCGAGCTCGACGCGCACGCGCTCGCCGGCCATGCCGATGCGGATCAGGTAGTCGTGTGCCAGGCCCTCGGGATCGAGCCGCG
>DATKBQ010000711.1:0-3311 GCA_035546375.1 Planctomycetota bacterium
GGCGAGCTGGAGGCCGGGAAGAGCGCTTCGGCGGCGGGCTCGCAGCGCCAGGCGGTCGAGGCCCTGCAGCGCGCGCAATCCGCCGCATCGGGCGGCGTGCGGCCCTCGAGCGACGCCCAGCGCCAGGAGGCCGGCGAGCTGGCCGAGGAGCAGCGCCGGGTGGAGAAGGAGCTGCTCGATCTCGCGACGCGCGAGCGCGAGCGCAAGGACTCGAAGGCCGCCCCGAGCCTCGAGCGCGCCGGCGCGAGCGCGAAGCAGGCGAGCGGCGCCCTGGACGAGGGCGATCTCGAGGAGGCCGAGGAGCAGGAGGAGCGCGTCCAGAAGGAGGTCCAGGAGGCGATCCGCCAACTGAACGAAGAGGAGGAGAGCTACCAGCGCCTGCGCCAGGAGGAGCTGCTCTTCCGGATCGCCGAGGAGGTCGCCACGCTGCTCGAGGGACACCGCAAGGCGATGGAGGAGACGCGCGCGGTGGACTCGGCGCGGGAGCCGGGCCAGAACCCGAGCCGCGCCCAGCGCCTGGCGCTGCGGCGCATCTCGAAGGACGAGGCTGCGCTCGCGGCGCGCTCGGGCGAGATCGCCGTGGCGATCGGCGCCGAGCAGAGCGTGGTCTTCGCGCAGATGATGCACGAGATCCGCCAGGACCTCGAGCGGATCGCGCGCGACCTCGACGAGAGCGGCGACTACCAGACCGGCAGCCGCGTCCAGGCCCTGCAGCAGGACGCGGAGGAGTCGATCACCTGGGTGCTCGAGGCGCTGAAGCAGGAGCAGCGCGACCGCCAGCGACAGGCCCAGGAACAGCAGCAGGGCCAGCAGGGAGAGCAGGGCAGGCCGCGCTTGGTGCCCGACGTGGCCGAGCTGAAGCTCCTGCGTCGCATGGAGGTCGAGACCCTCGACCGGCTCGACCAGATGCTGCTCCTGCAGCCCGAAGGGGACGACCTCGGCGACGTGCAGCGGCTCGCGGAGCGCCACGAGCGCACCAGCGAGCTGTTCAAGCAGTTCCGCGAGCGTCTGGGAATCCCCGAGCCGCAAGCGCCCGAACCGGAAGCCGAGGTGCAGAAGCCGTGAGACTCGAGATCGAGAGGTGGCTCCCGATCCTCGCCGCGCTCGGCTGCGCCGGCGTCGCGGGCGCGCAGCAGCCGGGACCGCAGGATCCGGAGCGAGGTCTCCAGCAGGAGATGATCGAGCTGTTCGGCAAGGTCGAGCTGCGGCTGCGCCAGATCGACAAGCTGCTCTACGACGCCGCCGCCGCGGACTCCGCGCCCGCCGGCGGGGAGCTCCTGAACCGCACCCGCGAGCGCGGCCGCGAGGTGCTGGAGGGGATCGACCGCATCCTCGAGATCGCGCGGCAGCAGGCGCGTCCCTCGCCGGACGGCGGCGGCGGCGCTCCGCAAGAGCCGGGCGACTCGCCGCTCGACACCCAGGCGCAGCGCGAGGCCGGCCGCGAGGGCACGCCGGAGGCGCCGCAGGGGGCCAAGCCCGAGTCCGGCCAGCCGGACGACGCGCCCGGGCCCGAGCCCCCCGAGCCGGGCCGCAACGAGCTGGGGCCGCCGCCGCGGCGCGGCGAGACGGGCCGCGAGGACCCGAGCAGCTCGGCCGGCCGCTGGGGCGATCTGCCGCCCCAGGTGCGCGAGCTCTTCACCGGTGCCGGCTCGAGCGAGCTGCCGCCGCAGTATCGCGACTGGATCGACGCCTACCACCGGCGCCTCAACCGGCGCCCGTGACCCGGGAGGACCTCGATGGACTGCAAGCTCCCCACCCTGGCGCTCCTCGCCGTGCTCGCTCCGGCTTCCCCCGCGCCGGCGCAGGAACCGGCGGCGCACGAGGAGATGCACGAGCAGATGATCGACCTGTTCGGAACGGTCGAGCTGCGCCTGCGTCAGATCGACAAGCTTCTCTACGACGCGGCAGCCGGCGAGGCCCGGCTCGCCAGCGCCCCGGAGAACCCCATCTCGTCGCTCTTGAAGACCGGCGCGGCGCGCTCGCGCGAGGTGATCGAAGGGATCGACAAGATCCTCGAGCTGGCGCGGAACCACCAGCATCCGAGCGGCGGCACGTGACCGAGCTCCGGGGGCCTTTGAATGGCCAGCTCCCCGCGCCCCAGTTCGGGGTCGTCCTCAGCATCCGGCCAGTCCCCCGGCAGCTCGCCCCTCGACAAGGGTCCGGGTCCGCCGCGCGAGAAGGAACCGACTGCGTCGCAGCCCGGGGAGGGAGAGCGGGCGGGCCGCGGTGCGCCGGAAGGCCCGCAGGAATCGGACGAGCCGCCGCGCAACGAGGCGAACGGGCCGCCGCCGAAGCTTCCCACCGGACGCTCGGGTGCGCCCGACGGAAGCGGCAGATGGGGCGACCTGCCGCCCCAGGTGCGCGAGCTCTTCACTGGCGCGGGCTCGAGCGAGCTGCCGCCACAGTACCGCGACTGGATCGACGCCTACCACCGGCGCCTCAACCGGCGGCCCTGACCGTGGACGCGGGCCGGACGGTCTTCCTCGCTTTCGCCTTCGCCGCCGTAGCCGCTGCGGCCCCCGCGGCATCGGCGCGCGACGGCCCCGGTCCCGCCCGATCGACGGCGCTCGCGCGCGCCGGTCCCGCGGCGGTCGGGGCGCGCCAGGACCCTTCGCCGGAGGCGCTGCCGTCCGGCGAGATGGCTCCGAGCACGACGGCGGCGCTCGAGCGCGGGCTGGCTTGGCTCGCCGCGCGACAGGCCGAGCAGCGCGACGGCTCCTTTCCCAAGGCCGGCGGCCGCCGCTACGTGCCGGTGCCGATCGCGGCGCTCTCCGCGCTCGCCTTCATGGCCGGCGGCAGCACGCCCGAGCGCGGGCCCCACGGCCGCGAGCTCGCGCTGGCCATCGACTACCTCCTGCAGCGCGCCGACCTGCGCGCCGGATCGGCGAGCCGCGGCTACATCGCCAGCGAGGGCGACGACCTGTCGCAGATGCACGGCCACGGGTTCGCGACGCTGGCGCTCGCCGAGGCCTACGCCATGTCGCCGCGCACCACGCGCGGCCGCCGGACGGCGGAGGCGCTCGAGGCGGCCGTGGCGCTGATCCAGAAGAGCCAGGGCCTCGAGGGCGGCTGGTACTACGAGCCGCGCGCGATGCTCGACCACGAGAACTCGGTGACCGTGTGCCTCGTGCAGGCGCTGCGCGCGGCGCGCAACGCCGGCGTGCAGGTCGACGCGCGCGTGATCGAGCGCGCGGTGGAGTACGTCCGCCGGTGCCAGGACGAGAAGGGCGCGTTCCGCTACGGCCTGAACCTGGACAAGACCTCCGTGGCGCTGACCGCGGCAGGCATCGCGACCCTGAACTCCGCCGGCC
>DATKBQ010000712.1:0-6685 GCA_035546375.1 Planctomycetota bacterium
CTGGAAGGCCATGATGCGCAGGATGCGCTTGGAGCAGATCCAGCGGTCCAGCGCCAGCATGCCGCGCAGGAGGCGCGCGTTGCCGGGGAAGATCTTCAAGAGCCCGAAGTGGTCGGGGAAGCCGCCGAAGGCGTACGCGAAGACCCCGTAGCGCTCGGCCGAGGTCACCTCGAACCCCGCTTTCTCGCAGAGCGCGATCAGGCCGTTCTTGGTGAAGCCCTCGTCGCCCAGGTCGAAGTGGGGGCTGAAGCGGTAGAGCAAATGGCGCGCCCAGCGGATCAGCACGTTGTCGTTGCAGGGCTCGGAGAGGACCAGCACCCCCCCGTCCGCCAGCGCGCGGCGGCAGTTCTCGAGGAACGCGACGTGGTCGCGCGTATGGTGCAGGCTGCCCTTGCAGAAGATCGCGTCGAACGAGTTTCCCGCAAACGGCAGCTGCTCGGCGTCGGCGGTGACCAGCCGCGCGCCGGGCACGTACTGCTCGCTGACCCGCAGCATCGCCAAGCTGATGTCCAGCCCGACCGCCCCGGGCCGCTCCCGGTCCAGCTCGGCCAGGAAGAAGCCGGTGCCGCAGCCCAGGTCGAGCACGCGCTTCGCGCCCCGCGGCAGGTGCCCGAGCATCTCAGCGTGCCAGTCCTCCTGGAACAGGCGCGAGAACTCCAGGCTGTATCGGTACGCGTAGCGCGGGGCGAGCGCCTTGTGCAGCTCGATCTGGATCTGCGCGTTGCTGGCCGGCACGGGGAGCCCTTCAGCCTACCCCGCGGCCCCCACGGCGGCGCTCACCCGGCCTTCCGCGGGCGCGGCAGCGGGAGGATTCCCATCGCCAGGTGCCCCACTAGCCCGAGCACGCACACGTTCGCGAGCTGCACGAGGTGCACCCCGAAGCCGGTCGCGAACGACAGGTCGCGCGGCACCCCGAGCAGGCCGAAGCCGACCACCCAGCCCGTTTCCTGGGTGCCGAAGCCCGCCAGGGCGTTGATCGGCAGGAGGTTGGTGAGCACCGCCAGGCTCGAGCCGAAGGCGGCCTCCAGGATGCCGATCCTCGGCGGCAGCCCGAAGCCCTGGGCGAGGATCGCGTAGAAGACGAAGATCCCGCCCCAGATCGCGAGCGAGACGGGGATCGCCGCCCGCAGCCGTCCGCCGGCGCCCGCGTCGCGCAAGGCCTCGCCGAGCTCGCCGCTTCGCTCGACCAGCCGCTGGCCGAAGCGCGTGCGATCCACGCGGACGAGCCGCGCGAGGCCCTGGCCTGCGGCGACCAGCCGATCGCCGCGCGCACTCAACGTGAAGAAGAAGAACGCAGCCAGGGCGAAAGCGGCAGCCATCGTGAGCCCGGTCCACCGCGGCGCGTGCCAGTGCTCTCCGAGAGCGAGCCAAGCCGTCGCGCAGGCCATCGCGCCCGACAGCGTCGCCAGGTCGAGCACGCGCGAGACCAGGAGCGAGGCGAGTCCCGCGCGCATCGGCACGCCGCCCGCCTTCAGGTACACGACCAGCGCCGCCTCTCCGGACTTCGCGGGCAGCACGTAGGCCGCCAGGTTGTGCGCCGAAGACGCGGCGAGCATCGATGCGAAGCTCGGCCGCGAAGCCGGCGGGATCAGCGCCTGGAAGCGCGCCGCGCGCGCCACGTACACCGACGCGTGCACGCCGAATGCCAAGAGGTAGGTCCCGGCCGGCAACTGGCGCACGACCGCCGCCAGCTCGCCCGGTCCCACGTTCCCCCACCAGCCCAAGAGCGCGAGCAACGCCGCCGCGGCCGCCGCGGACAAGAGGATGCGCAGGAGCGGCTTCAAGCGAGCGCAGCCGCGCTCAGTCGTACTTCACCGTGGTGCCGCCGGAATCCTCCGCCAGCCACTCGAGTATCTGGAGAGTGCCGCCCACGGCGATCGTGTGGATCACGATCCCGCGGTGCTCGTTCCAGCGCAGGACCTCCTCGCGGATCTGGTAGGGGTCGGTCACCAGCCCCACCGACGGCTCGCCGTCCGACAGCACGTAGATCGTGTCCACGTCGGGGTCGCGGAAGGCCTCCTGCATCGCGCCGTACAGGTTCGTGCCGCCGTTCGCGCCGAGCTTGGCGACCCACGCCTTGGCCTCGTCCTTGGTGGCTTTCGCCGACTGCGCGATCCCTCCGTCGATCCAGCGCTCCACGTCGCTCGAGAAGATGATCAGGTTGAAGAGGCTGTCCTGGTGCAACGCATCGACCGTATTGGCCAGCTCGCGCTTGGCGATGTCGATGCGCGGCTCGCCCTCCTTGCCGACGAAGCTCGCCCGCGTCAGCTCGTTCATCGATCCCGACACGTCGAGGATGAAGATCACCCTGTGCGAGATCACGCGGATCCCGAAGAAGGTCGACGACTGCGTGGTCTGCTTGAGCCGCCGAGCCTCCTCCCCGGCCTCGATCTGCGCCAGCGACTCGGCCGTGATCGGAGTGAACGCCGCGCCCTCCTTGGCCCACCACGCCTTCCAGGCCGTGGTCGAGGTGTGGTGGGGCTGGCCGCTGAGCCGCCACAAGGCTTCCGCGAAGCGGTTCAGCATCAAGCCGGTCTCCTTCTCCATCCGCCCGACGATGGCCGCCACCGCCTCGCGCGTGCGCGCGGCCTCCAATCCGCGCAGGGCCGCGTAGCGCGTCGACCACACCTCGCTCTCGAGGGCCTTCGCCAGGAGCGGCACGTGCTGGGCGCCGCGCCGGCCGAGCTGGAGCAAGGCCGCATTGCGCACCTCGACCTTCGGGCCCACGGCGAGCTGCTCCAGCTTGGCAACCCACGCGGGATCGTCCCTGCGCAGCTCCGCGATGGCGTCGAGAGCCGCGGTGACGACCAGCTCCTCCTTGGCGTTGTCCACGAGCGACTGCAGCTCGTCGAGCGCCTCCTTGTCGCCGCGCGCGGCCAGGGTCTCGGCGGCGGCGATCCTCACCTCCGGATCGGGATCGGCGCACAACTTCGCGATCGCCTTCCAGAGCTTGTCGTCCTGCACCTGCCGCACGGCGCGCAGGACGAAGAGCTTCTCGTAGGGCTTGCCCTTCCCGACCAGGCGCACCAGCTTCTTCTCGGTGGCGGCGTCGCGCATGCCGGCCAACAGATCGGCCAGCGTGTAGCGCAGCTCGCGCGGCATCACCGCCTCGTTTCCCTGCCCGTCCTCGATGAAGCGCGAGGCGATCTTCGTGCCCTCGATCTGCGCCAGGACCTTGGCGGCCGCGGCGCGGTTGCCCCCGAGCTCGGTGACGTCCTTGTAGACGTCCTCGGCGACGTCCTTCGCCTTGCGCTCGCCGCGGCTGGCCAGCTCGAGCAGGGCGATGCGCCGGATCCCGCTCTTCTTGACGTCCCCGGCGTCCCGCTCCTTCTCGCGCGCCAGATCCACCAGCTTGGCGACGTCCATCGTCGTGGCCAGCCGATCGAGCGCCAGCTCGCGGATGGCGGAGGTGATGACCACCTTCTTCTCGGGCTCGGCGTCCTTCTTCTTGCGCGCCGCCTTGGCCTGGCTCCCCTCCTCCTTCGGGGCGTCGAAGAGCTTCTGGTACCAGTCCATGTCCGGCTTGGCGGCCATGGCCACGTGGAGCTCCATCGCGCGCTCGCGCAGCACGTCGTCCGCGGGAGACTCGACGATGAGCTGCAGGAAGTGCTTGCCCAGCGACTTGCACGAGCCGAGCGCCTCGATCGCCGCGTCGCGCAGCTCGCGCTCCTCCGCGGCGGTGGCCACGTCCGCGATCTTCTGCAGGGCCGGCTGCTCCGCATCCGCCACGCCGTCGAAGCGGGCGAGGGCACGCACGATCTCGCGCCGCATGTAGATCGAGGCCATCCGCTCGTAGGCCTCGACCAGGCCTTGCATCGCCTCGCGCGTGCGCAGCGCCGCGAGCTGGGCGACGGGTTCGGGACCGGCTTCGTCGCGCTTCTCCTTCAGCTCGCCGATCAGCGCTGCCGCGTCCTGGGCCGGGCCGGGCCCCGCGTGCGCCGCGGCGGGGAAGAGGGCGAGGGCGAGGATCAGCGGCAGGATGCGGTCGGACATGGGGTGGCCTCGGCGAGGAACGGGCGAGCGGAAGTGGGATCGTAGGCCGCGCCGACGGCGAGGCCAAGGCCGGCAAGATCGGATGGCGCGGCGCTCACAAGCGCGAGCGCTTCTCGATCAGGTCGGCGAGCAAGCCCACCGTCAGCACCTGCACCAGCGCCACGAAGAGCAGCACGGACTTGTCGCCCAGGTTGGGCGGCACCTCGACGAGCATGTCGTAGTAGAGCGAGCCCAAGAGGCCGAGGAACAGCACGAAGGCGACCGGGTAGAAGACCTTGAGCGGGTTGAAGTAGAGCACCGTGCGGATGATCAGCCCGGTGAAGGCCAGCGTGTCGCGGAGCGGGCGGATCTTCGAGCGCCCGTGGCGGCGGGCATAATCCACGCTGACGTAGTCGACGCGGTGGCCGTTGGTCAGCGCGGCCAGCGTGATCGTGGTCGTGAAGCTGAAGCCCTGCGGCAGGATGCTGCGGTAGCGCTGGACCAGCTCGCGCCGGAACGCGCGCATCCCGGAGTTGAGGTCGGGGATGTCCGTCCCGGCCAGGAACGAGGCCAGCTTGCGCAGCAAGAACTTCGCCGGACGGCGCAGCAGCGGGATGTTCACGTTCTCCCCGAGGCGTGCGCCGACCGCCATGTCCGCGCCGTCGTCGACGCAATCGACCAGGTCGGCGATGCGCGACTCCGGATAGGTCCCGTCGGCGTCGGTGATCACGACCACCTCGTGGCGCGCGTGGGCGAAGCCGGTCTTGAGCGCGGCGCCGTAGCCCTGGTTCGAGCGGTGCGTCACGACCCGCAGCCGCTTCACCTTCCCGGCCAGCTCGGCCAGCACGCCCGCGGTGCCGTCGCGGGAGCCGTCGTCGATCGCGAGCAGCTCCACCGGCACGCCGAGGTCGACCCGCGACAGCCGCTCGATCACGCCGGAGACGCCGCGCTCCTCGTTGAAGACGGGCACGACGATGGTCACGCCGCCGGTGCTGAGCCCGCCCGGGAGCGCCTCGCGCTTGGGCCTGGCCTCGGCCCGCGGCCTCGCGGTCTCGGCTTGCGTGGGGGAAGGGGATTCGATCGGGGTCTCCAGGGCTCGCGGACGCGAGGATACAGGGCCGACCGGGGCGGACAATCGGCGGGGGCCTATCGGCGAGGGGCTGCGCGCTTCGTGAGTGGGGTGCGCGCCTCTGGCTCGCGGCACGCGCGGAGCGCCCGTGCCGCAGCCGCGGCAGCAGGCGCGGCGCGTCGATCGGTTCCCGCGCGGAGCGCTGCCCGTGCCGCAGCCGCGCCAGCAGGCGCGGCGCGTGCATCGGTTTCCGGGAGTCTGGTCCGGGCGGTCGAAGTCCAGCGGCCGGCGATGCTCTTCGGGCTGGGGTAGAACCCCGCCAGGCTGCCGGCGGTAAGCGCCTTGCGCGCCATTCCGCTCAGAGGCCAGGCCGCGAGCTGCTCCTCGGACACCCAGCGCAACGGATCCGGCGGCGCGGCGCGGCCGAGCACGCGTCCGGCGAAGAGCCGCGCCCGGATCCGGTGGCGGGTGATCGCGTGGCGGAGCTCGGCCAAGGGCTCGCCGGCCGCCGCCTCGAGCACCGCCGCGCCGCCGGAGCGCCGCGCGTAGTCGGGCGGAAAGAGGCCCGAGCGCCGGCCGTCGGGTCCCTCTAGCTCCACCGTCGGGAGCTGCCAGAGCCCGGCCATGCGGCCCTCGCCCGCGCGGCGCTCGAGCAGGACCTCGCGGCCGCGGCGCACGAGCAGGATCTCCAGCGCGACGTCCAGCGGCACGGCGCGCCTGCGAGGCCGCGGAAGCTCGCGCTCGCGCCCCGCCGCTCGGGCCGCGCACCCGCGCTCGAGCGGGCAGCTCCCGCAGCGCGGCTCGCGAGGTAGGCACGTGGTCGCGCCGAGCTCCATCAGCGCCTGGTTCCACTCGCCAGCCCCGCGCCGGGGAACGAGCGCCGCGGCGAGGCCCCACAGCCGCTCGCGGAGCGCGCCGGCCGCGGGGTCACCGTCGAGCGCGAAGAGGCGGCAGAAGACCCGCGCCACGTTGCCGTCGACCACCGGCTCGGGCAGGTCGAAGGCGATCGAGAGCACCGCTCCCGCGGTGTAGCGCCCGACGCCGGGCAGGGCGCGGGCCTCGCTCGGCTCGCGCGGGAAACGGCCGCCGTGGCGCTCGACGATCGCGCGGGCGGCCGCGTGCAGCGCGCGCGCCCGGCGGTAGTAGCCGAGGCCGCTCCAGTGGGCGAGCACCTCCTCCTCGCGCGCCTGTGCGAGCTCCAGCGCGCTGGGAAATCGGTGCAGGAATCGCCGCCAGTAGGGCTCGACCGTCGCCGCGCGGGTCTGCTGCAGCATCGCCTCGCTGATCCACACGGCGTAGGGGTCGACCTCGCCGCCCGGGCCGCGCTCGCGCCAAGCGAGCGGGCGGCGATGGCGCGCGTACCAGGCGAAGAGCGCCGGCCGCAGGCGCCGCACGCGCGCGATCTCGGCCCCAGCGGATCTCCGGCGTGTCTGGCGGCGAGGCTCGGGGCAAGCTGATCGACGCGCCGCGGCCGGCGACGCGGCCGCGGCACGGGCGCTGCGCGATCGCCGCGCGCTCCGCCCACCCGCCTTCGTTTCCGTTCCGGCTTCCACGGCGCGCGGGTACCGTACCGCCCGATGGGGCCGACCGTCACGCGCGTGCGCACTGCGCTCTTCGGCGTGCTGGCCGGGATCCTGCTCTCGG
>DATKBQ010000713.1:0-15706 GCA_035546375.1 Planctomycetota bacterium
CAAGACGCTGTCGCAGATCCTCAACGGGCACGCCGGGATCTCGCCGGAGATGGCGCTCCGCCTGTCCCTCGCCTTCGGGGGCAGCGCCGAGAGCTGGCTGCTGCAGCAGTCCCAGTACGACCTCTGGCGTGCGCGCGAGCACGCGGAAGACCTGGAGGATCAGGTGCAGCGCTTCAGCTCGGTGGCGTGACCAGGAACCGACTCCTCTCCCCGAACCCCGTCACCACCAGCTCGTCCCGCGCCCGCGTCGTCGCCACGTAGAACAGGCACCGCTCCTGCCGGTCCCACGCGTCCCGCGCCTCGGGATCGTCGTCGGCGCCCTGGAAGGCGTAGGGAACCACGCCCTCGCTGACGCCCGCGATCAGCACCTTCGGGAACTCGAGGCCCTTGAGCCGGTGCATGGTCGCGAGCCTCACCCCCGGTCGTGATGCCTCGCCCTCCGGGTCGGTCTCGACCGTGCAGGTGGCGATCCCCTGGTTTTCGAGGATCGGCTTGTAGCGGTCCTCGAGGAGCCTGTGCGTCCGCGCCGTCAGGCAGATCTCCTCCGCGGGTGTGGTCTCGAGCCAGGCCTTGATCGCCTGGACGATGCGGTCGGCCTCCTGGGACTCCTTGGTGTAGTGCTTGACCTCGGGGACGGGGCCGTGGCGCAGGGAGTGGTAGCCCTGGAGGGTGTCGACGCCGCCGTCGAGGTCGTCGATCCGCTCGTTCTCGAGCACCCCGACCGCGTAACCGCGGATCTGGGCGGTGGTGCGGTAGTTGAGCTTGAGCCGGCGGGAGCGGCCGCGGATCTCGATGCCGCAGCTCGAGAGCGGCACCGGCTGGCCGTAGATCCGCTGGTGGCCGTCGCCCACCAGGAACAGCGCGTTGGCGTCGGCGGGCGGGATGGCGCGGAGCAGTCGCAACGCCGAGGGCGTCAGATCCTGCACCTCGTCGGCGAGCACCGCCGAGATGCCGGCGCCGGCGGCGCCGCGCTCGAGCAGGCGGCGAGCCTCCTTGAGCACGTCGTCCCACTCGACGCAGCCGCGCTCCTGGAGCAGCTCGCGATAGCGCTCCATCACCTTCCACACCTCCAGGCGCTGCCGGCGCGAGAGCCGCGTGCCCCGCCCCGTGCGCCGCGCGGTCAGGTACTCGTCGCGCGACTCGACCTCCTGGGCCAGCACCACGCGCTCCCACTCGTCCAGGTAGAAGCTCTCGGGCAACTCGCCGCCGAGCTGGTCCACCGCCTGGGCCATCAGCGGCCGGCGTTTCGGGTTCGGAATCACGTTCACCTGGTGCCCCTGGCGCTTGAGGAAGCCGGACGCCCAGGTGTAGATCGGCGCCACCTCGATCCGCGCGAGCTCGGGGCCGCACAGGTTCCTCAGGTTCCGTCGCAGGTCGAGCGCGAGGTTGCGCGTGAAGGTGGTGACCAGGATGCGGTCGTGCTCGCCGTGGAAGACGTTCTTCGCCAGGTGCCGCGCCCGGTGCATGAGCACCACGGTCTTGCCGGTGCCCGCGCCGCCGAGCACGCGCACCGGGCCGCGCGCGTTCATCTCGACCAGGCGTCTCTGGCTCGGGTGCAGGAACACCCGCCACTGCTCGAGCGGCGCGTCGAGGATCGAGGCGAGCTCGTGCTCGTCCTCGGGGATGCGGAACTTGCGCTGGGTCTGCGGGCGGCGGAGCGCCGCGCCGAAGTCCTGGGTGTCGACCTGGCCTTCCCTGGCGGCCTCCTCGGTGCGCCCGATCTCGTCGATGGCGTCGAGCAGCGAGTACCCGGCAGCGAGGTAGTAGAGCATCTCCGCCGCGTCCTCGGGGAGGTGCGCCGCCAGCGCGTCGAGCTCCCGCTCGCCGCGCACGCTGCGCACGGCCGGCAGCAGCGGCAGAGGAACCCCCGCGAACACCAGGTCCTCGTCGCCCACTTCGTCGAACAGCCTCGGCCCGCCCTGCTCCGCCTCCGCCGCGCCGACCTCAGTGCCGGCCTCCGCGCCGACGTCGCGCGCTTCCGCCCCGCTCGTCGCCGGCACCGCGTCCTCGGCCTCCTGGACGCTGTAGACCTGGAGCACTCCCGACCTCGGGTGCACCTCGAACACCCGGCTCTTCACCCAGGCGTAGGCGTCGTCGTGGTGATCCACCCACACCAGCAGGTAGACGTCGCCCTTCGGCGGGTGCACCACCAGCGCTCGGTAGGTCTGGTCGATGCGCACGCTGCGCACGTTGGAGTCGGCGCACGCCGCCAGCTTCTCGAAGTTGATCCCGGGCGAGGTCGGGTCCCGGCGGAACTTCTCAGTGAACTCGCGGACCTTCTTCTGCTGCGCCTTGGGCAGGCGCGCCAGCGCCTTCAGGAAGTCGGCCGACAGCGCCACCTGCGGGCGCGGGACGCCCGAGCCCGGCCGATGCGGCGCCGCCTCCGCGGCACTCGAAACCCGTGAAGGGACCTGTGAAGCTGCGACCTGCGAAGCTGCAACCTGCGAAGCCATCGACCTCTCCCTCTCACCTCAAGACATGGCGGCCAGCCGCTCGCCGAGCGCCTCGACCAGAACCTCGACCTCGAGCGGTAGCTCGAGCACCAGCCACCCGTCCCGCTCGAACGCCTGGCGATCGGCCACCTGGCCGCCGGCGAGCACCGCCACCGACGCCTCCGGCCACGCGAGCTCGGCCTCCGGGCGCGCGCGCGACGCGCTGCCCACCTGCAGCTCGAAGCCGACCTCCGGCAGCGGCAGATCGGCCGCCGCCACCGCCGCGATCAGCGGGCGCGCCTCCGCGGTCGCGAGCTCGAGGAGCTCCCGCAGCCTCGCCGCCTCGTCGGCGGCCCGGTCCGCCTGCTCCGCCGCCTCGGCCGCGGGCCGGGCCTCTCGCGGCTCCTCCCCTGCGGGCGCGCCCCAGCCGCCCGCCATCGCCTCGCTCGACAGCACCCGCAGGTCGGGGTGGAACTGCAGCAGGTTCCAGTCGGACAGCCACGCCCGCCAACTCCGTCGGAAGTCGCCGTCGGAGCGCGCCTCGGCGTGGTCGAACAGACGCAGCACCATGCGCAGCTCGTCGAAGGCGCCGGCCGCGGCCTCCTCTCGCCGCACCCGCGCCAGCCGCGTCAGCTCGCCGTCCTCCTGGACGCGACCGAGGCGTTCGCACCCTTCGAGCGGCGCCGGCGACACCGGCGCGGGCCCCACCCGGAAACGCCCGGTCTCTCCCTCGAGCCCGACGTCGACGCGCTCCCCCGTCTCGTCGTCCACGAACGGCCCGGTGAGCAGCCACGCCGTCGCCGCCGTGGTCGAGAGCCTCCGCCACCACTCGAGATCGGGCCGCGCCAGGTACTCGAGGAGCAGCGTCACCGCGTTCTCGCGCAGCCGTCCCGGGTCCCACTCCATCCCGGTCTTCGCGCCGACCGCCTTCAGCGTCTTGGTGGCGATCCCGAAGCCGATCGACCCCGCCGGCGCCCGCGCCCCCTTCGCCAGCTCCTCCAGGTCGTCCCAGGTGACCGACCACACCACCGCGGCCTCGGCGTCGAGGATCGACTGGCGCTTGCGCACGTCGTCGCCGATCCGCCCCTGCTCCTCTCCCGGCAGGGCGTGGTAGGCGAAGCCGTCGCAGAACACCGCCACCGGGCGGATTCCCGGGTCGCCGCTGCGCGGGCGGATCAGGAAGTCGGGACGGCTCGGCTCGAGCACCCCCTGCTTCGACCCCAGGTCCACCTGCCCGACGATGTCCCAGGCTCGCGCCTCCTCGCCCGGCAGCGTCAGCGTCCAGCGCGGCTTGCCGCCGGCGATCCCCTGCTCCCACCTCGCGCCGGGCGTGCGCTGCGCCCAGCCCTCCAGCGACTCGAGGAAGTAGAGCTCCAGCTCGCTCTCGACCAGCGCCTCGATCGAGACCTCCGAGAGCGTCATCACGTCCTCGAGCTCGGCCCGCTTGCCGAGGACCTCCCGCAGCATCCGCTGCGCCTCGCGCGACGAGATGTGGGGCAGCTCGCGCTGGACCTGGAACGCGTAGAGGCAGCGGTAGCAGCCGTCCCGAACCGCGCCCGCCGCCCCCTCGGCGTCGGTGCGCTGGCACACGCAGCTCTCGAGCGCGCGCAGCGCCCCCTGCAGCACGTCGAAGAACACGTCCTCCTGCCAGAGCTGCGACAGGTAGCCGGTTCCGCCCGGGACCGAGTCGTAGACCAGCAGGAACCGGCGCCGTCCGCTGCCGCTGGGCGTCGGCTCGTCGGTGACCTTGATCTGGAGGTGGTCGGGCCGGCCGCGGAAGTGGCGGCGGAAGCCCAGCTCCAGGGCCGCCTTGAACGAGGCCAGCTTGCGCTCGAGGCTCATGTCGGCGACCGGCAGCAGGATGCGCAGCGCCTCCGAGCGCAGCGCCCGGTAGAGGAACACGCGGCGCGTGCGCTCGGGGCTGCTCTCCTTGCGCGCGCGGCAGTAGGCGGCGTGCCGGAACGCGCGCTTCGACGACGCGCGCTCCTGCACCCGTCCGCAGTCGAGACACACCTCGAAGCCGTCCTCCGCCAGCGTCTGGCCCGCCACCTCGAGGCTCTTGACGTTGAGGTGACTCTGCTCGCCGAAGTTGACCTCGCGCAAATCGAGGTCCTTCAGCAGCTCGTAGCCGAACGGCAGGCTCGCGATCACCCGCGCTCCGCCCCAGTTCTCCTGCGCCACGTCGATCAGGTCGAGCAGCCGGTAGCGCGCCTGGTCGCGCTGCTCCTTGACCCCGCGCGACGCGGCCTCGAGGCGCGTGGTGAGCGCGCGCGCCCGCCGGAACGGCACCATCACCCGGCGCTGGCCGGCGTCGGGCCAGCCCGGGTGGCCGCAGCGCGGGCAGCGATCGGCGACCTCGGCCGCCGCGCCGCCGGTGTCCGCGCCTCCGCCCGCCGCGCTCGCCCCCGAGCCTCCCGCGTCGAGCTCGCGCTCGGCGTGGTTGCAGCTCGCGCACAGCCGCCAGTGCTCGAGCAGCGGCTGCGCCTGCGAGCCGATGTCGATCTCGTCGACGCGCACGCTGCGCCCTTCGGCGTAGAACGTGTTGAACGGCGCCAGCTCGCGGATCGCCGAGCTCGCCGGGCGCACGTACTCCACCGTCTCGTAGCGCGATCCTCCTTTGCCGTCCTTCTCCGAGAGCACCGCCTGCAGCGTCACGCCGTGCTCGGGGAAGGCGTAGTTGGGCAGCACGCCGGCGTCGGTGAGCACGTTCAGCGGGTACTTGTTGCCCAGCTCGTCGAGCAGGCGCGCGAGCACGCGCAGCGTCGAGCGCAGATCGTGGCGCTCGACCTCGGCCTCCTCGGTGAGCTCGGGCTCGGCCTCGATCGCCGCCAGCCGCGCCCGGGTTCGCTTGATCAGGCGCTGCAGCTCTCCGCGCTCCGCGCCCACCGCGTCGAAGGCAGTCCGGATCAGGTCCTCCACCGCGTCCCCCCGCGCGAACTCCCTCAGACGGTCCGCATTCTCGGGGCTCAGCACCGCCGCGAAGCGCTGCAGCAGCTCCTCCACCAGCACCGACCGCTGCTCCCTCCAGAACCGCAGGAACGGGCCGGGGAACACGGTCTCCCCCTGGGCGCCGAGCACGAAGCGCGTCTTGCGCGGCAGCGGCACGTCGACGCCGCGCGCCCAGCGGTCCATCCCGAACGCCACGAGCTGGCGCTTGAGCATCTCGGGCGCGTCGAGGAAGGCGCCGGGCGGCAGCACCTGGCCGGCCAGCATCTCGAGCGGCTGCGCGTAGAAGTACAGGTCGTGCGGCCGCTGCACCGCCATGGTCACCGACACCGCGTTGCCGGTGCGCCGCCCCGCGCGACCGAGCCGCTGCAGGTAGTTGGCGGGGGTCGGCGGCACCGAGCACAGCACGGTGGCCGAGAGGTCGCCGATGTCGATCCCCATCTCCAGCGTCGGCGTGCACACGATGAGGTTCGGCGCGTCGGGCGCGTCGCCGTCCTTGAACCGGCGCTCCAGCTCCTCGCGCTCCTCGCGCTGCAGCAGCCCGGTGTGCTCCTGGCAGTAGATGCGGGAGAGCCGCCCCGAGCGGTAGATCCGCGCGTAGTAGCTGGGCTCGCGGTCGCCCACCGGACGCAGCGTGCCGCCGCAGCGGTAGTGCGGGCAGCGCCGACCCGCCCACGCCCCCGCCTCGCCGGCGCCCGCCGCCACCTCGCGCCGGCAGACGTCGCAGACGACGGCGCCGGCGCGCCGCCGTGCGAGGTGGCTTCGGCGCGACAGCGCCCACCCGAACGCGCCCCGGCCCAGCGAGTGGCGCACCAGCAGCCCGTGGTGGGTGAGCCGGTCGAGAGCGCGCCGGTAGAGCTCGTCGATCCCCGGGTCGCGGCGGTCGACGCCCAGGCAGCGCTCCGCCCAGTCGCGGGCCCAGGTGAGGCTGCTCGCGGGCGAGACCACCGGGTCGAACACGGGGTGGTCGCGGTCCACCAGCAGGCGCGGCAGCACGCTCTCCTTGTGGAAGGGCGCGATCAGCGGGTTGCGCCCGCGGGTCAGCAGGTACCAGTTGCCGCCGCCCCGGAAGAACCCGTGGAGCAGCGGGTGGTCCAGGCCCCCGCGGATGCGCGCGCGCCGCAGCACCGCCGCCAGGAAGTGCTCCCAGTCCGCGGGCGTGGGCGCGCGCAGCGGCTGCTGGGCGGTGAGGTCGCCCTCCTCCGCCATCAGCGCCAGGTCGGCGGCCGCGGCGGCGAGCGCCCCGCGCTCCGGGCTCACCGTCGAGCAGCCGCTCAGCTCGAGCGTGCGTCCCACGCGGCTGTTCAGGCCGTACTCGCTGACCACCTCCCAGCCCAACCGCTGGAGCAGGCTCTCGACGTACTCCGCCGGCGGCCGCTCCGGCGAGTCGAGGAAGTCCCGGTACGCCGGCAGCTCGCGCAGGTCGGGCGGCAGCAGCGCCGCCAGCAGGCGGTCCTCGGGCATCCGGTCCCGCCAGTGCGCGAGGATGCGCGGCGCCAGCTCGTCGAGCGGCGGGTCCTCCTCGCAGCCCTCGAGCGCGCCCTGGATCGCGGTGCGCAGGTTGAAGGTGTAGGTGCGCGCCCCGAAGAACGCCGCGCGGTGCGAGGCGTCCTGCACCGAGTCGGTGAAGGCGAGCAGCTTGCGGTCGTCGTTGAGCTCGCTCGAGAAGAGCTGCGACACGCCGACGCTGAGCAGGCTGGCGGCGCGCGAGCCCAGGATGGACAGCGCGTCGTCGCTCCCGCACAGCGGGCACTGCTGCCGGAAGCGCGGGGGCGTGCCGCCGGTCAGCTCCTCGGAGACCAGCACCTCGACGAACGCCGGCCGCCGCGCGCCGCCTTCCTGCGCATCGGGGACGCCGGTCTCGTCGCCGCCCGCCGGCCCGTCCGCCGGCGCGTGTGCCGGCGCGTGTGCCGGCCCGGGCGCCCGGCCGCCCGCGTCGCAGGAGCAGCTCGCCAGCGCGCGCAGGCACAGGCACGCGGTGCACAGGAACTGCCGGCCGATCCCGCCGCGCCGAACGCCGGCGCGCTCGAGCCCTTCGCGCCCTCCGGCCGCCCCGCCTTCCCCGCTCGCGGCGCCGGGCGCCAGGAACAGCCCGCGGCACGAGCGGTGACGATCGAGCCAGGCGCGCGCCATCTTCTCCGGGTCGGGATCGAGTCGCTGATGGCCCTCCGGAGCGAGCGCGCCCACCCCCTGCGCCCCGCACTCCCGGCAGTGGACGATCTGGAACCACCGCTCCGCGGCCGTCGCGGGATCCTCGCCGTCGGAGATCCACCGGAAGCGCGGCGCCGGGCCCGCGCCGGAAGGCAGGGGCAGCGTGCGCACCAGCCGCCGCAGCTCGCGCAACCAGAGGTGGAGCTGGACGGTGAGGAACGGGAGGGTGGGCGTCGCCACCACCCCCTCCAGCGCGACACCCCCCTCCACCCCGCCACCGGAGCCTCCGCTCGCCACCACCCCCTCGGACGCGTCACTCCCCTCCACCTCCTCGGACCCACCACCACCCTCCACCTCGCCGCCGGACGCTCCGCTCGCCACCACGCCCTCGGACGCGACACCCCCCTCCACCCCACTGCCGGAGGTTTCCTCGAAGCGGCCGACCTCCCGGTCGGCCGGACCACCGAAACGCCCCGCCCCCGCCACCGCTCCCGCCGCCGCCTCCACCTCCCGCCGCGCCGCCGACACCAGCGCCAGGAACGAATCCAGCGCCCGCCCCCGCGACTCCCGCGGCAACGCCTCCCACCCCTCGAACCACCGCTCCAGGTCGCGGTCGACCTCGTCGACCGGCCGCGGCCCGCGCGCCACCGTGCGCAGGATCTGGCGCAACACCGCGTGACGCGCCAGCCGCCGCCCCAGCTCGAGCTCGAACGCCGGGGACTCCGCGGGCAGCCCTTCGCCCAGCCACAGCTCCGCCTGCCGCCGCAGCCACCGCCCAGGCTCGTCGAACGCCCTGGGCGCCAGCTCCGCCGCCTGCTCCGGCGACGGGACGAGCTCCAGGTCGGCCGCCGCCCCCAGCGCCTCGTCGGCGTCCAGCCGGTCCTCCGTGATCACGCTGTCGCTCGCGAAGTACTCCTCGAACAGCTCCCCCGCGAAGCGCGTCAGCGAGCCGGCCCCGTCCGCTCCGTCCCCGCCCGCGGCGCCGCCGCCGGGGCTCGCGATGGTGGCCGAGGTCCCCACGCAGCACACGCTCCCCGGCCCGCACTCGAGCCGGCTCTTGAGCCGGCGGATCAGGCAGGCGACGTCGGCCCCCTGCGCGCCGTCGTAGGTGTGCAGCTCGTCGAGCACCAGGTAGCGCAGCGTGCCCGGCTCGTTGCGCCGCCAGAGCTGCGCGTCGTCCGGGCGCAGCAGCAGGAAGTCGAGCATCTTGTAGTTGGTGAGCAGGATGTCGGGCGGCGACTGGCGCAGGACGGCGCGCTGGTCGATCACCGCGTCCGGCCCCATCGCCCCGTGGCTCCCCTCGCCGCCCACGTAGAGCCCGGCGCTCACCACGCCGCGCAGCCGCGGGTCGCGGTGGATCTCGGCCGCCAGCCGCCGCGCCTGGTCGGTGGCGAGCGCGTTCATCGGGTAGAGCACGATCGCCTTGATCCCGGGCTCCCCCTGACGGCGGAAACAGTCGTCGAGGATCGGGAACAGGAAGCACTCGGTCTTGCCCGAGCCGGTGCCGGTGGTGATCAGCGTGTGCTGCGGCTGGTGCCCGCGCCCCGCGTAGAGCCGCTCGAACGCCCGGAACTGGTGGCGGTAGGGCCGGAACCGCGGCGCGATCTCGAGCGGCGGACGCGCCCCCTCGTCGGCGCGCCGGAACGGCAGGCGCAGGTCGAGGTACGGGCCGCGGAACATCCCGTCCTGGCCGTCGAGGAAGGCCAGCAGGTCGTGCAGCGCCGAGTCGCCCCGCGCCTCGGCGAGCCCGAAGGTGGTGCCCAGGTAGTCGAGGATGGTCTCGCGGACCTGGCTTGAGACGACGGAGGGGAGCATGGCGGCGGCGCCAGCCAGCCGGCGCGAAAGTCGCCTGGGATCAGCGAACGTCGGCCTAGAGTACTACCCACCCTCACTCAGACGCCTTTCGAGTCGGGTCAAGGTAATCGACGCTAACCCGCCTCCGGAAAGCAGGCGGCTCGAGCCCGACGGCTGGCGGGGCGCTATCTGCTCAGCGTCTCATGCCACTGCCGTGACACGGAGACGACTTCCTCGAAAAGTACTGGCTCTCGTCCAGGGGCAGCTGGTGCCCGAATGGCTGCCCATTGCCGCCCGACGGGCACCCATCCACGGACCGGCGCTTGCCGGATCGTGGTCTTTCAGGCGCTGCTACCTCCCGTACCACCGATCCCGGAGTGCCGCCGCTTCGCGCGGAAGGCTCGCAGATTGGCCACATTCCGAGGTAGTTCTGGTGTGACCTTCACGTGGAGTCTGGCCACCCGCTCGAGCGTCCTCGGTGCGAACCCAAGTCGCTTCGCGAGATCTTCCGGCGTCTCACCGAAACTCCGCTCCAACTCTTGGATGGCAATAGGCAGCAATTCAGCTGCCTCTGACGGTGGTTCGTGTGGCTCGCCCTTACGCCACCCCCGAGCGCTCATGTACTTGTATCGGCGCCGGTACTCCGCCGGTCCGATCAAGTCGAGATCAAAGGCGCGACGGACAATCGCGGCGACCGAGACCTTCCAGCGCCGCTTCAGCTCGAACAGGTGAGGCCAACCCATCTTGGTCAGCTGACGAAATTCACGAGAGAAGCTCTTACTCGGCATCAGAAACGCTGACGAAAATCGGTCTGCCTGGAACTCGGTCTCGCGATCGCCGGTCACAATACCGCGATGAAGCGATAGGTGAGCAAGCTCGTGTCCAAGGCTGAAGCGGACGCGCGTGGCAGGAAAGCTGTCGTTCAGCACCACCACCGCCACTGAATCTCGTACGGCGGAGAACGCGTCCACCTTGTCTGCGTCAGACATGGTGGTCACCACTACGCCAGCGTTCTCGACAACTCGAACCATGCTGTCGATGGGCGCATCGAGATCGAGTCCCCAGTGCTGTCTGCATCGAGCAGCGGCCTCCTCGATGTCATCATCGCTTCCGGCCGAGAACTCTGGAACATCAAGCGGGGGAAAGCCGAACAGCTCGTCGAGGTGGACGACTACCTGGGCAAACAGTGAGGCGATCGCCGCGACTTGTGCCTTCCGCCATTCTGGCACTGAGCTTCGGCGGCGGAAATTGACCGCCTCGGACTCGAAGACTGGGCTATCAGACTTGTAAAAGAACCCGGGGGAAAAACCCAACTCGTCCGCCACTGCCTCGACGAAAAGTTCTCCAGGCTCCGACTTGAGACCTCGCTCGATCTCCGAGATATAGCTGTTCGAGCTGCCCACCAACTCAGCCAGCGCAGATTGCGTGGCCCCCATCGCCAATCTGGCGAGCTTCAGTCGTTCTCCCGCGAACTCCATCGAGACCTCATTTAGTCTTCTGTCTTCTTGTCTGTCTTCTTCTTGCGGTCGCGATCGAAGCCCAGGACGGGTGCAGGCGGTCCAGTCGGCGGCTTCGGCGTAGGCGTCACGAGCTTCTGAGATCCGCTGAGGGGAATGTCGAACGGATGATGGGTATTGCCGTTCGCGTCCACCCACCCGAGAACGACATTCTTCACGCCGCTGAGACCGTCGGTCTCGACGAGGAAGCGAGGGAGCAGGTTGGCGAACTCTGGCAGAGCGAACGAGCCAAGAAGCAATTGCTCGCGCGCATCGCTTTCGGGGTTGCCGCACTCCCGGTGCCGAAGCACGGTCCTTTGAGGACTCGCGCGAAGGAACTTGAACGGAACTGAACCAACCGCGAACAGGAACTCGAGGCCGGTGTCGCGCAGAATCCTAAGCCAGTCCACGTGTTCCTCCCGAGCGGCATGGGAGAGCCGGCTGCAAGTTCGGCTGTACGCCCTGCATCCCAGGCTCCAGTTGGAGTCGCCCTTACTCGGTTCGTGCAGATCGTAGACTTCCGACCAGACGGTCTCGAAGACGGATGCCACCACCTTCAGGCGGTGGAGCTGGAGAGAGGGCTCAATGGCCCAGGGAGGAAGATCCTCGTTGTTCATGGGTAATGAGCCTGGCACGGCTCCGCGGAAAAAGCAACCCGAAATATCGCTGGTGGCGAGAAAATCGCTCTACCCCTACCCCCGTTTCAGAATCGTCACTCCCGCCTCGTCCTCCGGCGACCGGGACGGGCTGCCGGGTACGGAGCATCGGAGAACAGGACCTGGAACGCCGTGTCCGATGCAAGAGACGGCACCTCGACGGTCGAGCCGATCGAGGTACTCCATCTCGTCGAGAACCTGGCTGAACGGCGCGAACTTCACGACGAGAACCACGTCGAAGGTCCGAGCGAAGCGACGCAGGGTCGGAATGCTCCACTTCGAGTAGTCGGAGGCCTCGAACGCGGAGATGGTCGACTGACTGGTGCCGGTCCGCTTCGCCAGCTCCTTCTGCGTCGTCTTTCCTCGCAGCGCCGCGGAGTTGAGCGGCGATCAGCGTGTCGAAGACCGACTCCGTATATCCGTGGCGGTACTCGAAGTCCTGGAACTCTTCAATGAGGCTTCGGCGTTTCGGGTTCATGCTCGTCCTTTCGAAGCAGCAACCGATCGGTGCGCCCGCTGAGGATCTCCTGGCGTTGTCGGTCGACCTGCTCCCGTGCGTTCCTCAGCAGCCACTGCCGCTGGACTCTCTTGCGGGCATCAGGAAGGTCAGCTCTTCGTCCTCGACGAACGGGCCGGCAGAAGAGCGGCCGGAGCCGGACGTTCCCGGTTTGACCCGCAGCCTCAGGATCCAACCCGAACGCCGCACCGACGGCAGCAGGTTCTTGGCGTTCTCGTAGCCGATCCTGGCCAGCATGTCCATCTTGGGGATCAGGCGGGAGACGACGCTGGCGTCGAGCACCCAGGCGGAACAGGCGCCGCGCCCTTGGCGGTCCGCGTACTCGAAGAGCTTCACCGTAACACGAGTATCGGATATTTCCGATACAGCCGCCGCACCGGAGCTGAGTTCGCGCACACCCACGCCTTCTGACGATTATGATGATGAGGCATCCTATCATGACCGTGAGAAAGGAGGCTGCCTTGAGCTCGAGACGACGCAAGACACAGGAGCCGTCAGCTCGCCCCGCAGCCGGGCCTGTGCACTACCGCGCGATCGAGTCCCCGGAGCTTGTGCTCTCCTGGCTCCGCGAAGACTCCGAGGTGGCCGAGGGCGCCGAGGCCGACGCGGTGCTCGACACCGTCGCCGACCTCGCCGCCAAGCACCCGCGCCTGCGCTCCAAGGGCCCGCTGATCCGCTCCCTGCTGGCCTGGGAGGCCGAGCTCGGCTCAATCGCCCTCTCGCTCGGCGGCGGGCCGCGCCGCGTCCTCCGCGCGGAGGACCTAGCGAGCGAGCGCCAGGCGCGACTCGCCGGCGAGTCCATGGCGCGCATCTGGGAGGAGGAGATGCTCGAGCCGCGCGCGGCCGCGGAGGCGCTCGGCGCCGCCGCCACCAACCGCCAGAAGGTGGCCGACCTTCGCCAGCGCTCGGTGCTCGTCGGGCTCCCCCACGGCAACCGCTACCTCTACCCAGCCTTCCAGTTCGACCTCGCGCGCAAGCGGGTGCGGCCGGTGGTGGCCGAGGTCAACCAGCTCCTCGAAGCGGCCGAGGATCCGTGGGGCGTCGCCTCCTGGTGGGTCTCGCCGAACGGCTGGCTCGGCGGCGAGCGGCCGACGGACCTCGCGTCCACACGGCGCGCCGGCGAGGTGAAGGCGGCGGCCGCGGCCATGCTCGAACCCATCGGCTGACCCGACGCCCTCCCGCCATGGCGCTCGACCGGGCAATCCCCCAGGCCGCCAACGGCACGCCGCGCCGCTTCGTGCTGCGTGAGGGCGCCGTGCTCTGCCGCGTGCACGACTGCGCCTACGGAGCCACCGGGTTCGACCCCACCCTGGCACCCGCATCGGGCCTCGGCGGCGGGCGCTTCGACGCCACCGAGGAGGATCGCTACGGGTTCCTCTACGCCGCCGGCGACGAGGGCACGGCGGTGGCCGAAACGCTGCTGCGCGGCGCGCTGTGGAACGACACCGGCGCGCGCCACCTGCCACGTCGCTTCGTGCGGGGGCCCTGTATGAGCTGGATCGAGCCGACCCGCGACCTCGAGCTGGTGGCGCTGCGCATCGGCGCCGACCTCGCCGCGCTGGCGCAGGATTCGTGGCTGGTCACCGCGCCGCCGAGCGAGAACGCGAACACGCGCCGCTGGGGCCACGCCATCCGCCGCTGGGCGCCGTGGGCGGCCGGCTTCGCGTGGCGGTCGCGGGCTGAGCCGAGCGGGAACGCGTACGTGTTCTTCGAGGACCGAGTCGGTGGCGGCGCCTTCCGCGTACGCGAACATGCGCCGCTGGCGCAGAGTGCGAACCGGCTCGACGAGGGGATTGGAGCGCTGCTGTTGCGGCGGATCCTGGAGGAGTACCGGGTGGTGATTGGTGCGCGACCCGACTCCTGAACTTCCCGTCGACGAGAGTGCGATCCGACTTCCGATCGCAGACTCCCAGAGGTGCCAACGACGACCGCTCCTGCGCAGAGGGAGCTTCTTCGCTGCCGGTCCAAGCGAATAGGATCTTCCGACAAGCGTCCTTCGGACCCATACAGACCACCGCCGCACCGTTCCGGCAGGGGCCACCGCGTGATTCCACAAGTCTTCGTCAGCTCGATCATGAGCGGATACGAGGAGTACCGCAGTGCGGCTCGATCAGCCGTCGAGAACGCGGGCGGCAGACCGCTGCTCGTCGAGGACTCGCCCAGCCTTTCCACGTCTCCCCGAAACGCCTGCCTCGACCTCGTGGCCCGGAGCAATCTGCTTGTCTGCATCGTAGGACCGCGCGGAGGTTTTCGGGCACCGTCAGGGAAGCTCGTGGTGCAAGAGGAGTTCGAAGAGGCGTGCCGACGGAGCATTCCCACCCTCGTATTCGTCCACGACATAGCGCGCGACTCCGACGCCGACGAACTCCTCAGCACCGTGTCAGACTGGGTCTCCGGCCGCTATCGTCGGACCTTCACGTCGCCAGCCGAACTCCAGTCCCTGCTCGAGAGCGCTCTTGCTCCACTGCTAACGACCATGAAACGGCCAGTTCAAGACCCCAAGGTTGTTCAGGACGCTCTCACGACAGCCGAGGAACATCACGAAGCGGTTCTCCGCCTCGCGCTCGCCCCTAACGTGAAAGACGAGCTTATCGACCCTCTGAAACTCGACAGCGCGGACTTCGAGAAGGTCGTGCAAGGCGCCGCTCACGACACCGGCGTCTTCACCTACAACCATGGCAAGGAGACGCGAAGACGAGCGGGCCAGCTCACCATCGCGCAACGTCCCGAGCACGGCACGACAGGATTCGCCGAAGTGGTGATCACCACGGCTGGACTGCTCGCCATCTCTGTCCAGGTAATAGCGGACAGCGCCTCCTGGTCCTCCTCGACGTTTCTGTCGGACACCTTCGAGATCCAGCTGGCGGATGTCCAACGGGCACTGGAGGCCGGCTTCGCCTTCGGCCACCAACTCTTGGAATTTGTCGATCCTCATCGGCGCTACGAAACGTGGCTCTACAACGCAGCCATTCTGAACCCGGGTATGCGCCGCATCGTCGATGCACCCGCGCGGCAGAACCAAGCGTATTCGGCCGGCCTGAACGAAACGACGCTCGTCACGGCCCACGATGATCCTCGCCCGCTCACGCGAGCGACCATGTGCGTGCCGGAGAACGAAGCTGCACGCACAGCGCGCCTCCTCGAGAAGAGACTCGCCGACGCGAGCCGCTGGTACTGAACGAGTAGCCGCGGACCTCTCTTCGAGCCGCGCTACAAGAGACGTACGACCTGCTGGAGGAACGCAACCAGGTTGCCACTGGCGAACGTGGGCTCGCCCAGGCCCCGCCTGAGCCAGAGATCCACGATCTGCTGTTCAAGTGGACGGAGCTGCGCCACACCGCCTCCAGAAGAGCCACAGGTTGGGGTGGCAAGATGCAAGTTCGCGTCCTGGGATTCGATGGAGACCCGAACACAGACGGTGTGCCCATCGGCCTCACGCCGACCGATCTGCTCATGGATCCACTGCGGATCGGCATCGTCAAGCCGCCGCTCGGCATCGTCGATTTTGACGGTGATCATCGCGCGCCCCTTTCGTGGTCAGAGGTTTACGGACTCCCCCGGGTCTCCCTCCGGGGAGGAATTGTCAAATGTTGTGTTCGGGGTCTTCGGTTCAGGCGGCGGCTTTGACTCCGTCGTGGAACTGGACTCCCTCGATGACATCGGCGATGAGGCTGGCCCCGTTGAGCGATCGCCACCGTCGCTCAGCGGCCTGAG
>DATKBQ010000714.1:0-8777 GCA_035546375.1 Planctomycetota bacterium
GGGAGCACCAGCTTGTTCTGCGGGCGGTGCATCGCCATCCCGGACGGCTGGACGAGGCCGCGCGCGAGCTCGGGGTGAGCCGCACGACGCTCTGGCGCCGGATGCGCAAGTACAATATCCGCGGGGAGTAAGGCCGCCCTAGCGCGCGACGTCGGTCAGGAAATCGAAGCCGCCCTGGCCGGGCGCGATCCGCCCGCGGGCGTCCAGGCGCAAGAGCGCCCCGGGGGAGGTGACCAGCAGGCTGCCGTCGTCGAGCGCCGCCGCGCGGCCGAGCCCGACCTGGGGCAACGGGCCGCAGGCGAGCTCGGGCACGCCGCCTGGTCCGAAGCGGAAGGCGAACGGCCGCGCGGCATCGACGAGCCAGACGCGCTCTTGGCTCGGCACGGGGGCGAGTTGGCCTCCTTCGAGCTCGCACTGGAGACTCCAGAGCGTGCGCAGCTCCTCGTCGAGCAGGAACAGGCGGCTCGCGCCGGCGCGGCCGCGATCGAGCGCCCACCACTCTCGCGACGAGGGGCCCGGCGCGACGTCGCAAATCGATCCCCCGAGCTGCGCATGGCGCGGCGCTCCGCCGCCGAAGGCGAGCACGGCGCCGCTCGCGGTGCCGACGATCACGCGATCCCGCGCGCCGCTCGCGCAGGAGGCGTCAGGCAGCTCGGCCACGGGCGAAGCACGGCCATCCGCCGCGAACCGCCGCACGCGCGTCGAGCCATCCTCGTTGCGCTCGACCACCAGCGCGTCCCCTCCGGCGATCGCCGCGAGGTCGATCACGACCCCCACCTCGATCGGTTCCGCCAGCCTGCCGTCGGGCGAGACCCGGAGGAGATCGTAGGCCCCGAGCGGGTCCCCCTCGCGCGCCGATGCCGCCCACACCCCGCCGCCGTCGCAAGGCTCGACCTCGGTCGGCCAGGGCACCGCCACGCGCGCCGCCACCAGCAGGTGGCGATCGAGGCCGATCAGCGCTTGGCCATCGCGATCGCTGACCCAAACCTCCGGCGGTCCGGGCCTGGGCGGCGACTCCTCTCCGCCCCTCCCGCCCAGGAGGAAGGCGATGGCACCGCCCAGGCCGCAGGCGCCCAGGCCGAGCGCGGTACGACTCGCCTCGGTCGCCACGGCCATGGCGGTACGACGTTCCGCGCCGCCGGCGGTTGCACCGCCGGCGCGCGCTCAGGCGCGTGCGGGCTCGAGCAGCACGCCCTCCAGGGCGAGCAGCCTTCGCTTGTGGTGCAGGCCGCCGCTGAACCCGCCCAATCCGCCGGCGGCCACGAGGCGGTGGCAGGGCACGATCACCGGCAACGGGTTGGCGCCGGTGGCGCCGCCGACCGCGCGCGCGGCCCCGGGGGAGCCGATCCGCGCCGCGACCTGGCCGTAGGTGCGAGTCGCGCCGTAGGGGATCTCGCGCAGGGCGCTCCACACGCGCCGCTGGAACGGAGTCCCGCGCAGGTCCAGCGGGAGGTCGAAGCGCTTCAGCTCGCCGCGGCCATAGGCGGCGAGCTGCTCCAGCGCGGCGTGCAGCGCCGCCGGGTCCTCGACGACCCGCGCGCCGGGCGCATGGCGGCGCACCCAGTCCAGGAGCTGGCTGCGGCCGCGGCGCACGTCCAGGCCGATGGAGCAGAGCCCGCGCTCGGTCGCCGCGACGAAGACCCGCGCGAAGCCGGCGTCGAGCGTGGCGAAGCGCAGGGGCTCCAGGAGGTCGGTCACGGCTTCCGAGGGGTCCGGTCCTGTCCGCGGGGTCCGGACTCGGGAATCGGCTCGGAGCCCGACCAGCGCAGCGCGCCGGGCGTGGCGACGTCCTCGCCGCGTGCGGCGCGCGCGCCTTCCGAGCGATACGAGCGCCAGACCAGGAGCGCGAAGCCGGCCGGGATCGTGAACACCATGCCGAGCATGAACAGGATGCTCGCGTTCAAGGCCGAGCCGAGGTTTCCGCCTTCGGAGGCGACCGCCTCCTTGCAACCGTCTCAGGCGTAGCCGGAGCGCGCGAGCAGGAGCCAGGCGGCGCCCGGCAGAAGGCAGCGCGCGGAGAGCCCCAGGATGCGGCGGAGCGATTCGCCCATGGCGCTGCGGCTCATGGTAGCACGGGCGCGGGGTTGAAGTGGTAGAGCACGACGTAGACCGCGACGCCGGTGACCGAGACGTAGAGCCAGATCGGGTACGTCCAGCGCGCGAGGCGCCGATGGGCGTTCCAGCGCTCGCGGCGCGCCAGCCAGAGCGTGCGCAGCACCAGCGGCACCGTGGCGGTCGCGAGGATGGTGTGGCTCACCAGGAGCGCCATGTAGGCGGCGCGCGCAGCGCCGGTGGCGTTGAAGCGCGTCGGCTCGCCGCGCACGACGACCACGTGGTAATAGAGGTAGCAGGCGAGGAACGCGCTGCTGACCAGGAACGCGCTCACCATCAGCCGCCCGTGCAGCTCTCGCCTTCCCGAGCGGATGGCGGCGAAGCCCAGGACCAGGAGCACCCCCGCCGTGGCGTTCAGCGTCGCGTTCAGGGCCGGCAGGTGCAGGCCCATCAGGGCCCCTGGCGGTCGAGGAAGCGCGCGCGCGCCAGCGCGGCCAGGCGCCCCTCCTCGGTCTCGCCCGGGTAGTAGCCGGCGACGACGCCCTCGCGGTCGACCACGACCAAGCGCGTCGCGTGCTCCACCTGGAAGCCGGGCGCCGCCTGACCGGGCGCGGCGCGCTCGCGAGCCAGGTGTACGGAGGCCATCAAATGCTGGATCTGTGCCTCCTCGCCGGTCAGGAACAGCCAGCGCCGGGGGTCGGCTCCGTAGCGCTTCGCGTAGGCCCCCAGCGTCTCGGCGTCGTCGATCTCCGGGTCGACGGTGACCGAGACCAGGCGCACTTCGGTGCCGGCTAGGTCCGCCTGGAGTCGCGCCATGTTGGCGCTCAGGACCGGACAAGGCCCGGCGCAGGTGGTGAAGATGAAGTCGAGGATCGCCGGGCGGCCGAGCAGGTCCGAGCGGCGGGTCCGCTCGCCGCTCGTCGCGACCAGCTCGAACTCCCCCAGGGGATCGCCGCGCCACGGCGAGTCGGCCGTGACGGCCAGGCTCGAGCCTCCGCCGGCGACCGCGGCCGGCCGGTCGCACGCCCCCCCGATGAGCGCGGCGCCGAGCACCGCGAGGGCCCGCCAGCCGCTCGATCGCGTCGTGGCCGGGACGAGCACGGCGCTCATTCGCTCCCCGGCTGCGCCTCGGCCGTGCCGTGGCGCTCCAGGTCGCGCGTCACCATGTCCACCACCTGGCCGGTCGGGTCGAGCATGTCGCCGACGGGGTGGTCGCGCTGCTCGTTGAAGGACACGTCGGGCATCAGCGCGAAGAGGATCACCAGGATCAAGGCCGGGGTCGGCACGATCAGCGACCAGACGATGAAGCGCTCGAAGCGCATGTGCATGAAGTACATGAAGATGAGCAGGCCCTTGGCGACGGCGAAGCACATCAGCCCGCCCCACAGGAGCAGCCTGGAGTAGCCGTCCTCGGGCCGGAAGGTCATCCCCCACCAGACCTCGAGGGCGGTGAGGATGAACAGGATCACGAAGATCTTGAAGGCGCTGTAGCCCAGGTTCTCGCCGCTCATGTCCGTTTCCTTCCTTCTCCTGGCGCCGACTACATCAGGTAGACGATGGTGAAGAGCAGCACCCACACCAGGTCGACGAAGTGCCAGTACAGGCCGGCCAGCTCGATCCGCATCCTGTGCTCGCGGCGCAGGATCCCGAAGGCGACGCCCAGCCACACGACGATCAGCCACAGGACGCCCGCGCTGACGTGCAGCCCGTGGAAACCCGTCATCGCGTAGAAGGTCGACCAGAACAGGTCCACGTTCGGCAGCGAGCCGTGCTTGATCAGCTCGACGTACTCGTAGGCCTGGATGCCGACGAAGATCGAGCCGATCACGACCGTCAGGCCCAGCCAGCCGAGCAGCGCCTGCTTCGACCAGCGCATGCTCGCCTCGACCGCCTTGACCATCGTGAACGAGCTGCAGATCAGGAAGAACGTGTTCACCGCGGTGATGCCGACCGCCAGCCGGTCCTCGGGGTTCGGCCACGAGCGCGTCCCCATGCGGATGACGATGTAGGTGCCGATCAGGCCGGTGAAGAACATCACCTCCGTGGCCAGGAACAGCCAGATGGCGAACTTCCCGCGGTGCACGGGCGGCCCGCTGTCGTAGTCGTAGACCGGATGGTGCGGCGCGGGCGCGTCGATCGCGGGGTCGTAGGCGGGTGCGACGTAGTTCATGGTGTGGTGGTGGCCAGGGCCGCGTGGACGGCCGGATCCAGGAGGACCGCGGCGAAGAGCGCGGGCAGGTAGACCAGCGAGCAGAGGAGCAGCGCGCGCGCCCGGGCCGGCGTCTCGCGCAGCGCGAAGCCCACCGAGAAGCCGATGTAGGCGAGGCCCAGGGCCAGCGCGCAGGCGGCGTAAACCGCGCCCGCCTCGCCGCGCGCCGCCGGCCAGAGCGAAACCGGGAGCAGGGCCAGGCTGTGGTAGAGGGCCTGCCGCCCGGCGAGGCCGCGACTGCCGGGCAGGCAAGGCAGCATGCGCAGCCCCGCGCGAGCGTAGTCGGCGCGGTAGAGCCAAGCGATGGCCATGAAGTGCGGGAACTGCCAAGCGAAGAGCACTGCGAAGAGGAACCAGGCCCAGCCGCTCGGCGCTCCGGCCAATGCGACGAAGCCCAAGAGCGGCGGCATGGCACCGGGCAGCGCCCCGACCACGGTGTTCAGCGTGCTGACGCGCTTCAGCGGCGTGTAGACGAGCGCGTAGGCGGCGAGCGTCGCCAGGGCGAGCAGCGCGGCGAGCGCGTTGAAGCGCAGCGCGAGCGCGGCGGTCCCCGCGGCGGCGAGCAGCGCCCCGAAGAGGATCGCGTCGCGCACGCGCAACCGGCCGGTCACCAGCGGCCGCGACGCGGTGCGCTCCATCAGCCGGTCGGTGTCCCGCTCGAGCACCTGGTTGAAGACGCTCGAGGCGGCGGCGACGCAGGCGATCCACAAGGCGGCCTCGAGGGAAGGCGCAAGGCGCGCGCCGGGCCCTGCGGCCAGCATCGCGCCGACCAGCGCCGCCAGCGCCACCAAGAGCGCGATGCGCGGCTTGGTGAGCGCGAGCCAGGCGCCGGTCCACGAGGGCTCGAGCCGGTCACGCTCGGGGACGCGCTCGAGCGCCGTCGATCCGGCGAGCGCCCTCACCGCGCACCCCCGAGGGCGGCGGAGCCCGGGCTGAGCTCCGAGGCCGCCGCCCGAACCGCCCCCAGGCGGAACGACCACAGGGCGGCCGCGGCGCAGGCCACGAGGAGCAGCGCGCCGAAGAGGACGTGCAGTGTGGCGAAGACCATCTCCGCGGCGGAGACGCGCGCCGTGAACCCGCCGCTGATCACGAAGACCGACAGCGCGGCGAGCATGCCCAGCGCGATCTGGACGGCGAGCAGGCGTACCAGGTTCCTGCGGGTGCGGCGCAGCGGCGAGCGGTCGAGCCCCGCGGCCTCGCCCTCGCGCGCGGCCATCTCCAGCCGCGAGGCGAGCGTGAGCACGGCCACCAGGACGGCGACCACTCCCACCACGTGCAGCGCCATGGCCGCCGACGAGCCGGTGTGGCGCAGCCAGGCGCCGACGACGATCTCGGCGTAGGTGGCGACCAGCGCCGCCGAGGCCGCGCGCCGTAAGGAACCGGCATGCGCGGTCTGCGCGCCCGCGAAGGATCGCCATGCCGCCGAGTGCACGAGCGCGTTCGCGCCGAGCACGGCCAGCACGGCCTGGGCCAGCGCGCCGTGCACGAAGGCGAGATTCGGGCTGTTCTCGAGCACGCGCAGCCCGCCCAGCGCGCCTTGGACGCAGACGGCGACCAGCGCGCCCAGCGCCAAGACGCGCGCGAGCTTGCGCCGGTCGCGAAGCCAGACCAGCGCGGCGCACAGGACCGCGAGGATGCCCACGAGCACGCCGAAGAGGCGGTGGGTGTGCTCCACGAAGGTCCCGGGGTCGCGCAGCCAGTGCTCGAGCGGGTAGGCGAGCAGGAAGTAATCGCCGCGGCCGGGCTCGAGCACCCACCAGCCGTCGATCGCCATGCCGGCGCGCAGCGTGGTGACGCTCCCGCCGAAGACGACCAGCGGCAGCGCCGCCAGGAACGTCCACAGCGCGAGACGCCGCGGCCAGGGGCCCGGCGCCGCGACGGTTGCCGCGCCCCCCTCCGCTTCCATCGGCCGAGTCACGCCCCGTCGCCTCACACCAGCCGCGCTTGTGGCAGGTAGTCCTCCGCCACCTCGGGGCTCGAGTACTCGTAGGGCCCGCGGTGCACGGCGAGCTGCTTGTCGAAGTTGCCATGGCCGGGGGGCGAGGGCGCCTCCCACTCCAGGGTCGTCGCGTGCCAGGGGTTGCGCCCGACGCGCTTGCCCCAGAACAGGCTGTGGAAGAGGTTGACCACGAAGAAGATCTGCCAGGCGAAGAGGCAGAAGGCGCAGATCGTGATGAACTCGTTCAAGGGCTGCAGGTGCGCGTACACGTCGTATTCGTACGGGTCGGCCGTGCGGCGCATCAGCCCGGCGATGCCGAGCTGGTGCATCATGTAGAAGACGCCGTTGGTGAAGATGAACGTGCCGACGAAGTGCACCTTGCCCAGGGTCTCGTTCATCGCCCGGCCGAACATCTTGGGGAACCAGTGGTAGATCGCGCCGAAGACCGCGAACACCGAGCCGGCGAACACCACGTAGTGGAAGTGGGCCACGACGATGTAGGTGTCCTGGATGTAGATGTCCACAGGCGTCGCCGCCATCCAGATCCCCGACAGGCCGCCGATGATGAACATCGAGACGAAGGCGACGGCGTTGAGCATCGCCGCGGTCAGGCGGATGCGGCCGCCCCACAGCGTCCCGAGCCAGTTGAAGACCTTGATCGCCGAGGGCAGCGCGATCATGATCGTGCTGACCATGAAGGTCATGCCCAGGGCGGGGTTCATGCCCGAGGTGAACATGTGGTGGCCCCACACGATGAACCCGAGCCCGGCGATGGCCATGATCGAGTAGACCATCGGCTTGTAGCCGAACACCGGCTTGCGCGCGTGCGCCGCGAGGATGTCGGAGACGAATCCCATCGCGGGCACGACCATGATGTAGACCGCCGGGTGGCTGTAGAACCAGAAGAGGTGCTGCCACAGGAGCGGCTGGCCGCCGGCGGCCGCCCCGACCGCGTCCGGCGTCATGTTGTTCACGAGCAGGTTGCTGGGAGTGAAGAAGCCGGTGAAGGCGATGCGGTCGAGGAGCTGCAGGATGCTCGCGGCGGTCAGCACGGGCAGGGCGAAGAGCTGCAGCAGCGCCGAGACGAACAGCGCCCAGATCGAGAGCGGCAGGCGCATCATCGTCAGGCCCGGCGCGCGCATCTTGACCACCGTCGTGACGTAGTTGACCGCGCCCATCATCGAGGACAGGCCGACGAAGGTCAGCGCCAGGAGCCAGAAGGTCTGCCCGGTCAGGCTGCCCGGCGCGGCGCTGTGCACGGTCGAGAGCGGCGGGTACGCCGTCCAGCCGGCCGCCGCGGCACCGCCCTCCACGAAGAAGCCCGCCATCCCGAAGAAGAAGGCCGGCCACATCGCCCAGTAGCCGTACATGTTCAGCCGCGGGAAGGCCATGTCCGGCGCGCCGCACATGAGCGGGATCAGGAAGTTGCCGAAGGCGCCCGTCAGCAGCGGGATGATCACGAAGAAGATCATGATCGTCCCGTGCATGGTGAAGAGCATCGTGTAGAACTCGGGCGTGATCGCCTGGCCGGTCTCGGGGAAGAGCCAGCCGACCAGCGGCATCACCTTCCACGGCCAGGCGAGCTGGTAGCGGATGGCCATCGCCATCAAGCCGCCGATCAACATGAAGATCAGGCCCGAGAAGAGGAACTGGATCCCGATCACCTTGTGGTCGGTCGAGAAGACGTAGCGGCGCAGGAAGCCCAGGCGGTGGTGCTCGTGGTGCTCGCGCACCGTCCCCGGCTGGCCCTCCCCGGGCTCCGGGGCGTGGCGGTGCCGGGGCTCGTGGGGCGCGAGCGGGGGCGCCGGGGTGTGGACGGGATTCACTCTGTCTCCTCCGTTCCGTTGCTGAACCAGTCCTCCTCGAGCCCCGCCAGCCAGGCCTCGAAGTCCGCGCGCGGCAGGACGCGCACGCGCCCGGCCATCTTGTAGTGGCCCCAGCCGCACAGCTCGGCGCAGACCAGGTCGTAGGTCCCCGCCTGCATCGCGTTGAACCACACCGGGATCGTGTGCCCCGGCAGCGCGTCCTGCTTCAGGCGGAACTCGGGCACGAAGAAGCTGTGGATGACGTCGCGCGCGCGCAGGTTGAAGACCACGTCCTCGCCCATCGGCACCACGAACTCGAAGGGATTCTCGATGTCGTCGACCGTGCCGAGCCTCCCGTCGCGGCCGGGGTAGCGCACGCGCCAGTCGAACTGGCTGGCGACCACCTCGGCGATCGGGTTCTCGCGCGAGTAGCGCCCTTCCTCGGGGAAGGTGCGCTCGTACTTGATCTTGGCCCAGGTGTCCATCTGGGCGAAGGCGATGAAGAGGAGCAGCACGGCGGGCACGGCGGTCCACAGGAGCTCGAGCTTGTGGTTGCCGTGGGTGAAGGCGGCTTTCGCCTGGCGCTGGCGGCTGTAGCGGTAGACGAACCACACGAGCGTCAGCTCGGTGACCACGAAGGTGATGCCGACCATCCACAGGATCAGGTAGAAGAGCCGGTCGATGTCGCCGCCGAAGGTGGCGACGTTCGGGGGGAACCACCAGCCGTGCTCGGCCGCCGTGGCGAAGGTGTAGACACCCAGGATCGGCACCA